>RSAS01000856.1 GCA_003934145.1 Candidatus Viridilinea halotolerans
CGCTCAGCATGACGGAGGCGTTTGTTTCTCAGGAGCGCAGCGAAGGGTCTCTCGTCGTGACCACAAGAGATGCTTCGCTGCGCTCAGCATGACAAGCGCCACAGCGTTACTTTTGCGGCATTGCGTTGTAAGGTATGTTAGGGCGATTCCCAAACCCTGTTTTTTGTTGCGTTTTGGCGGCGGAGCCTAACCCCTAACCCCTACCCCCTAACCCCTATCCCCTATCCCCTATCCCCCATGCACCGCTGGCTGCGCCCGCTCTTGGTTGGTTTGATCTTTGTTGCGGCGAATGCGCTGGCCTATTTGCTGTTGCCCCCGACGCTCATGGAAGCGTTGGGGGCATTTGGTTATGTGGGAGCGTTTTTGGCTGCTGCGCTTGCCAATGCAACCGTGGTGGTGCCGGTGCCCTACTATCCGCTGGTTATGCGCTTGGGGCAGGTGTTGCACCCCTGGGGCGTAGGGATGGCGGCGGCGACTGGCTCGGTGCTGGGTGAACTGGTGGCCTACTACGTGGGCCGTGCGGGGCAGCAGGTGCTGGTCGAGACCCCCTTCTATCTTTGGGTGCAACGTCAGTTGCAACATCCATGGCGCGCCCCTTTGCTCATCTTTTTTCTGGCTGCACCACCCAATCCCCTCTTTGATGTCGCCGGCCTGCTCGCCGGGATGCTCGGCGTGCCCGTTTGGGTCTTTGCGCTCAGTACCTTCCTCGGGCGGGTCGTGCGCATGGGGCTCGTTGTGGGCTTGGGGGTCTGGTTGGGAGGTGGATAATGCTGTCGGTTGGCGCTAACGTGCCAGCACGAGCAACACCAGCGGCAGAGGCACAAAAGGTTCGATGCGCTCAGGGGTGTGGGAGCTGCGCAGAAGCAGGCCGGTGGAGGAGCCGCCATCGAGATTGACCGCCACGTCGAGGTCGAGGTCGGCAGTGGCGAGCCAGTGGCTCAACTCGGCGAGGGTGAAGGCGGAGGTGTGGCATGCGATGAGCAGGACGCGCCCGCTGCGGTCGAGGGCGATGGCGCTGCGGCGGGCGCGCTGGCCGTCTTCGTGGGTGTATGCAGCGCTACCGCCGGTACGCACGAGCAGGGGCCAGCCTTGGAGCGCTTCAGCCAGCGGTTCGCGGGGGTCGTAGGGAGTGTCGGAGAGCGCACGGAGGAGGACACTGCCGCTAGGAGTGACGGCAAACATACCACCGCGCTCGACATAACTGGTGCCATATGGTACCCCTTGCTGGATCAGCAGGGAGACGCTAACGCCACTAGCATCAAAAAAGCCCCCATTGATCACCGCGATTGCATCGTGGGTAGAGGCCCATTGACTGAGCGTGAGGGGCGCTTGGGGTTGGTAGCCGACGGCAAAGCGCACCTGTTGCGGATCGATGCGTACGAGGCTAACCGGGGCTTGCAGGCCGGCCACGGGGACACGCATGCGGCGCAACTCTAGACCCGGCGCGGCGGTTTGCCAAGCGCTATCTTGCGGCAGCGGCGTCGTTGTGGTGGCGGGCATGCCTGTTGGCGTGGGCATCAGGGTGGGCAGAGGTAACTGAGTGGACGGGCGATCTACCGCGTCGGCATTGGCACTGGCGTTACAGGCGCTGAGGATGAGAAGGAGAAAGAGGAGGATCGCGAGGCGCGACGCGAGGCATGAGGCGCGAGACGTGAGAGGCGAGGCGCGAGACGTGAGAGGCGAGACGCGAGACGTGAGAGGCGAGACGCGAGACGCGAGAGGCGCGACGCGAGACGTGAGAGGCGAGACGCGAGACGCGAGACGCGAGGCGTGAGAGGCGAGAGGCGAGACGTGAGGCGCGAGACGTGAGAGGCGAGGCGCGAGACGTGAGGGGCGAGGCGCGAGACGTGAGAGGCGAGACGTGAGAGGTGAGACGTGAGAGGCGAGACGTGAGAGGCGAGGCGCGAGACGTGAGAGGCGAGACGCGAGACGTGAGAGGCGAGACGTGAGAGGCGAGACGTGAGAGGCGAGACGTGAGAGGCGAGACATGAAATGGCTCCGCCCCTCCACATCTCCGCCTCTCCACCCTTTCAGATATGCAGTTTTTTGTTACGTCGCACGCTGATGCGGTGGAACAACGAATCGGTTTGTGCAAAAAAGGGTCAAGGTTTTTCACGTAGGGCCGAAGCATGCGCCCCCTAACGTTTTCATCGTGACCACCGATCCCATGGCGAATGCCTCGGCCTGAGCGCTTCGTCCCCACGATCCCTCCTCGTCGTTTCACGCGTTCTGTCCGTACCCACCAGGCTTGTTGGCGATCATACGTCGGTTAGGCCGATGCATTCGCCATGAACGATCTGGCAACGAAAGGGGTGTTGGGGGGCGCATGCTTCGGCCCTACGTGGGCACCTTCGCATTTCATGGCAAAATCCTTGACACTTGGCCCGAAATGGCCAAAAAACTCTATACCTGAAAGGCTCCTCCACATCGCCGCCTCCTCGCCTCACCGCCTCACCGCCTCACCGCCTCACCATATCCCGCATCCCCGCATCCTCATCTCCCCGCCTCCACGCCTCTCCGTCACCGCCCCAACAGGTGGTAGCCCGAACGGTAATAGAGCAGCGGGCGTTCTTCTTGGCAAGCGGCGGCAAGCACTTCGCCAACGAAGATAGTGTGATCGCCGCCGGGGAAGGCGGCGTGAACGCGACATTCAATGTGGGCCAGGGCGCCATTGAGCAGCGGGAGGCCGTGGGGCGAGAGGGTGTAGGTGCCTGGGGTGAACTTTTCGGCCTGGGAGCTGGCAAAACGACGCGAGAGATACTCTTGGCCTTCGGCGAGAATATTGATGGCGTAGTAGCCTGATGCGGTAATGGTAGTGTGGCTCGCGGCTTGGCGATCAATGCAGACCAAGACGAGCATAGGGTTGAGGGAGAGCGACGTGAAGGAACTGACGGTAAGGCCGGACAGGTGTTCTTCGTGGGCGCTGGTGACGACAGTGACACCAGAAGCAAAGAGGCTCATCACTTGGCGGAAGCGCGCATCATCGAGCATTGGGCTTTATCCTCGTCGTGTAATGTTTGGTTGTAGGTCATTGTACCCCAAGAAT
>RSAS01000155.1 GCA_003934145.1 Candidatus Viridilinea halotolerans
GCCATTGGTTGGCTCGTCGAGGATGATCAACTCCGGATCGGGCAAGAGCGCCGCCGCCAACGCGAGGCGCTGACGCATGCCTTGTGAATAGATCTGCGCCTTGTCGTAGGCCCGTTCGCTCAATTCAACCGCTGCCAGCGCCGCCGCAATACGCGCTTCGGGCAAACCGCCCGCCTTGCAGAGTACGCGCAGATTGTCGTAGCCACTCAGGTAGGGGTAGAAAGCGGGCGCCTCAATCATGGCCCCGACGCGCGCCAACGCCGCCATTGGTTCGCGCTGCACATCATAACCCAACACCAACGCCTGACCCGCCGTCGGGCGCACCAGATTGAGCAGCATGGCAATCGTCGTCGTCTTCCCCGCCCCATTCGGCCCCAAAAAGCCAAACACTTCACCACGCTCGACGCAGAGATCAAGCGCATCCACGGCAAGCCGTTCGCCGTAGCGCCGCGTGAGTTGTTTGGTTGCGATGGCGGGGGATGTAGGCATGATAGAATGTACTTGTTCCTAGCTATAGTTCATCATACCCTAGGAAAGGAAGTCTTACAATTCACAAGTAGGGATAGTTTCGCCTTGCGGCAATCTTCTTTACAGCCTGCGGGGAGGTTTTGCGGGGTCATGCTCTCGCCCCCCAGCGCAGCAAGAAACGAGTACAATACATGGTATTCAAGGAGGAGATGATGACCACACTGCACATAGACTATCCCGAAGATCTGCTAGAGCAGACCGCACAGACGCGGGGAGATCTTGAATTACTCGCGCGTGAAGCGTTTCTCATACGCCTCTATGATCTGGGTAAGATCTCGTCAGGCAAGGCTGCTGAGCTACTCGATATGACTCGTCGAGATTTTTTGGATCTCTTGGACAAGTACGGTGTGTCCATGTTTGATGCTACGCAGGATGTAGCAGCGGAGGCTCAACGTGCCATCGAAGCCAGTTGTATCCAACACAAGCCCACTGATTAATCTGGTGGGAGTAGGGCAACTCGATCTCTTACGACAGCTTTACAACGAGATCTTGATTCCAGATCTGGTACTCAACGAATATCGAATGAAAATGGCTCCAGGCGATCCCGACTTGGCTGCTGTTCCTTGGATCTCCATCAAACCTGTTCATCCTGATGTGCTACTTCAAACCTATCGCGCTTTAGGCGGTGGCGAAGCTGCTGCTATCACATTGGCACAATCTAGTCAGGCACGACTACTTATCCTAGACGACAAGTATGCCCGTGATGCGGCATGTCGGCTAGGTTTGACCATCGTTGGTACGTTGGGTGTGCTGTTAGCTGCCAAACAAATTGGTTTGCTCTCTGCCATCCAACCCGTTATGGATATAATGATCGGCCAGGGGCGACGGATCGGCCCTACCCTACGTGCGGAGGTGTTGCGTGTGGCGGGTGAGCTATCATGATTCTTGCATTAAACCGCATCCGCCTAGCGGGGCAAGCCCCAAACGCCGTTTTGGCGGCGAAGCCGCCAAAACGGCACAAAAAGAGTTTTCGGGGGAGGCGCAGCCGCCCCGCATCCCCCCTTACCCCAATTCCTCCTCTAGCAGGCTGCGCGTGAGCTGCGGGTTGGCTTGGCCTTTGGTCGCTTTCATCACCATGCCTACGAGGAATTGTACCGCGCTGCTCTTGCCGCCGCGATACTCGGCGATGGCTTTGGCCGCTTTGGGATCGGCCAGTACCTGCTGCACCACGCTGCGCATGGCGTCGCTGTCGCTGATCTGGGTGAGCCCTTTGGCTTTGACAATCTCATGTGGGTCGCTGCCGCTGTCGAAGCTCGCCTCAAAGACCTGCTTGGCACCGCTGCGCGTCACGCTGCCCTTGGCTACCATGTCAATAATCGCGGCGAGGTGCGCCACCGGCATGCGCTCGGCCAGGCGCGTGTAGTCTTCGCTACGCTCTTTGAGCAGGCGGAAGCCCTCGTTGACTACCCAGTTGGCCACCTCTTTCGGGCTGGCCCCCAGCGTCTGCGCCGCCGCCACCGCCGTCTCGTAGTAGTCGGCGACGCTGCGCTCTAGGGTGAGCAGGTCGGCATCCTGGAGATTCAGGCCGTAGTCGCGCTCGAAGCGCGCACGGCACGCATCGGGCAGTTCGGGCAGTTCGGCTTGGCGCGCGGCAATCCAGGCCGCATCAAACACCAGCGGCGGAATGTCCGGCTCGGGGAAATAGCGGTAGTCGTGGGCAAACTCCTTCGAGCGTTGGCCCACCGTCTCGCCGCGCAATTCGTCCCAACCACGCGTCTCTTGGCTCACCACGCCACCCGCTTGCAGCACCGCGCTCTGCCGTTTGATCTCATAGGCCAAGGCGCGCTCGACATAACGGAACGAGTTGATATTCTTAATCTCGACTTTGGCCCCATACTCCTTTTGGCCCGCTGGGCGCACGCTCACGTTGGCATCGCAGCGCAGTGCACCCTCTTCGAGATTGCCGCTATTGACGCCGATCCAGACCAGCAACTGGCGGATCTTTTCAAAATAGAGCCGCGCCTCTTCGGGCGTCGCCAGATCGGGGTGGCTCACAATTTCCATCAGGGGCATACCGGCACGATTGTAATCAATCAGCGAAGCGCCCGCCTCAGCGTGGCTCAAACGCCCGGTATCCTCTTCAATATGCAGGCGCTCGATGCCGATGCGCCGCACTTCACCGGCAGCGGTACGAATCTCCAGCCAACCCTCCGAGCAGAGCGGCTCGTCGTACTGCGAAATCTGGTAGCCCTTAACCAGATCGGGGTAAAGGTAGGATTTACGACTAAAAACCGACCGCTCATTGATGCAACAATTGAGCGCCAAGCCGGTCAGCGCGGCGCGCTCGACCGCCGTCTGATTGACCACCGGCAGCGTCCCGGGCAGCCCCAAGCTCACCACCGAGACGAACGTATTGGGTTCGGCCCCAGCATAATTGGCCGGGCAGCCATCGAACATTTTTGCTGCGGTCAGAACGTGCGCATGAATCTCAAGGCCAATAGTTACTAAATAGGCGGACATGTTTAGCTTCCCTATGCTGGAAGGGGAGGGGCTAGGGGAGGGCGAAGCCCCCCCC
>RSAS01000716.1 GCA_003934145.1 Candidatus Viridilinea halotolerans
CATCCCCCGCATCCCCACATCCCCGCATCCCCACATCCCCCCCATCTCCCTATGAAACCAACGGTAGCCATTATTGCTCGTGACGAAGAGCGCCACATCGTGGGCTGCTTGACGAGTGCTGACGCTTTGAGCGACGATGTGTTGCTGCTGCTTGATCACCGCAGTAGCGATGCGACCGGCGCTTTGGCGTCGGCCCATGGGGCACGGGTGATTGGTGCTGCTTGGCACGGCTTTCCTGCCCAACGCAATCTAGCCCTACAACTGGCCACTAAGCCTTGGGTTCTCTTTCTTGATGCCGATGAGCGGCTGAGTCCCGCGTTGGCACATGAAATCCAGACCATCCCCGACGCAACCCCGCAGGCGGGCTACTGGATTCCGCGCTACAATCTCTTTTTTGGCCAAAGACTGCGTGGCGGCGGCTGGTACCCTGATCACCAGTTGCGCTTGCTACGGCGCAATGCTGCCCGTTACGACGAGCAACGCCTAGTCCATGAGTACGCCGATCTGGACGGGCCTGCTGGCACCCTGCAAGGCCATCTCATTCACCACAATATCGAACGCCTCGACGAACTCTGGGCGAAACAGAGCCGCTACGCCCTCGCCGAAGCGCGTACCCTCTACCTACACGGACGCCACACGCGCTGGCGCAACTTCCTCGGCGCTCCCGCTCGTGAATTTCTTCGTCGTTACGTCAACTTAAGTGGCTGGCGCGACGGCCCCCTCGGCCTGTTGCTTTGCGCGACGCTCGCTTGGCACGAAGTGGTCAAATTTGCCTTTTTGTTGACTCTGCGGGGCCGGTAGGGGGATGCGGGAAAACCAAGTTTGATAGTTTTTTGGGGGCCACGCCCCATACGCATGAACGTAAGCCTCTGGTGGGCCGTCCGGCGGGGGTTTGGGCTTGCCCTGAGCCTAGTCGAAGGGGCATGGCCCCCGAAAAATTTCCCCTGCCCCGAAGATCTCATTTTTGTTGCTTTTTGGCGGCTTCGCCGCCAAAAAGCAACAAAAATGAGGGGTTGCACAATCCCAACGGCCTTGGCGCGACCGTCACCCCTCTCCGTCTCTCCGCGTCTCCGCCGCTCAACTCCCGCCTCCCACGTCTCAGTTCCCTGCCGCCGCCATTTTCGCCTTCTCCTCTGCGATCAAGACACGGCGCAGGACTTTGCCCACCATCGTTTTGGGCAGTTCGCTGCGCAACTCAACCTCACGCGGAATCTTGTAGTGCGATAAGTGCTGCTTGCAGAATTCCTGAATCTCCTCGGTCGTTGGCGTTTCGCCCGGCTTGGGCACAATAAAGGCCTTCACCGTATCGTCGCCGCGCTTGGGGTTGGGAATGCCCACCACCACCGCTTCCATGACTTTGGGATGCATAAAGAGCACCTCTTCGACATCACGCGGCAAGACCTTGTAGCCCGAGGCGATGATCATATCCTTCTTGCGGTCAACCACATAGAAGTAGCCTTCAGGGTCAGCCTTGCAGATGTCACCCGTGTGCAGCCAGCCATCCTCATCGATGGTGGCCTTGGTCTCCTCGGGGCGATTCCAGTAGCCGACCATGACCTGCGGGCCGCGCACACAGAGCTCGCCTTGCGACGCATTGTCGAAAGGCAGATCGGCGCCGGTTTCGAGGTCAACAATCTTGGCTTCGGTATCGGTGAGCGGGACGCCAATACTGCCCGCTTTGCGTTTACCAAAGACCGGATTGGCATGCGAACAGGGACTCATTTCGGTCATGCCGAAGCCCTCAACCAGCCGTCCGCCGGTGAGTTCGCCAAACTTCTCTTGCACCTCAATCGGCAGCGGGGCGGAACCAGAGAGACATGCGCGGATGCTGCGTAGATCGTAGTTGGCAACATCTTTGTGGTTGATAATGCCGATATACATAGCGGGCACACCGGGGTAGAGCGTTGCTCGCTCCTTCTGCATAATGGTCATGACATTATCAATCGGACGCGGATTCGGCACAATAATCAGATCAGCGCCCAAGTGGATACCATAGAGCATCGCCACCGTCATGCCATAGACGTGAAAGAAGGGAATGGCACACATCATCTTCTCGCCGCCACGGATGGCACTGGGCAAGAAGACGCTAATCTGGAGCGTGTTGGCGATCAGGTTGCGATGGCTGAGCATGGCGGCCTTGGGCAGGCCGGTGGTGCCGCCGGTGTACTGAAAGAGCGCCGTGTCGTCGGGCGTCATCGACACATTAGGCGGTGTCGGGCCATATTTCTGCAACAGGTGACTAAAGAAGAAGATACCCTCTTCAGGGGGAACTTCAACCCATTCGGGCGTCTTCTTTTGTGCCATCTTCACCAAAAGATTCGAGGGAAAGCTAAGGGTATCAAAAACATAAGCCACCACCGTGCGTTTCACCGGCGTTTCACGCTGGACTTCGCGCAGGCGCGGCCAAAAGATATTGAGCAGCACCATCGTCTCGGCGCCGGCATCGGCCACCTGCTGCTGCAACTCACGCGAGGTGTAGGTCGGATTGATATTGACCACAATTGCGCCAATGCGCATCGCCGCAAAGAAGGTAATCACGTAATGGGGCGAATTGGGCAGCATCACCGCCACGCGGTCGCCTTTACGCACACCAAGCTGATAGAGCGCCGTAGCCATGCGATCTACCAAGTCATTCAACTGCTGATAGCTCAAGCGCCCGCCGACCGTATAGCGCCCACCAAGGATATACTTCAGCACAAAATGGGTCGCGGTCTTGTCGGGGTAGGCACGAGCCGTCTGTTGAAACAGGTCACTCAACGTGATTTCGGGATAGGTCTGAGTAGCCGGGACTTCTGGTTCGTAGCTAGCCAGCCAGGGCTTTTCCATGCGGCACCTCCTTGTGCGGGTTCAATTGAGGAGCGGGCGGGGTGGAGGGCGAACCCCCACCCCCACCCTCAGTTAGACATCATCGCGGAGCCAACCCCGCTCGCGGGCGATGAACTTGATGGTAGCATCGTCGGGTGGGTAGAGGCCAGCCGCTTGGTAGGCATAGGCAAGCAGCGCCGCGCCGCCTACCAGTC
>RSAS01000151.1 GCA_003934145.1 Candidatus Viridilinea halotolerans
CCCAATCACCTATCCGTGACTTGCCGAGCGAATGTTCTGTCCGCCCTTAAACTCCGGCGGGGGGTTGGGGGCATGGCCCTCAAGAATTTCCCCGCGTGGAAAAAATCTCAACGTTCGCTATCTTCCATTAACGCAAGTTGACGGGCAACTTCTTCGATGGCAACGCGCTGTTTGCGATAAAAGTCCGATTCGCTCATGGCGAGGCGGTTAGCGACATCGCGCACGGTTTTGCGCTGGAGGAAGCGTCCTTCGAGCAGGTTGTAGAGCAGCCACTCTTGGGCCGAAGGATCGATGTGCTCATCGGGGCGCAGGTTGTCAATCGCTTGGCGCAACACCGTCTGCAACGCACGCGTGCGATTGCCACCTTGGTCTTGGATCATGCGACGCACCGTGCGCAGGCTGAGCAGCGGGCTATCGCTCAGTTTGGGGCCGCCCCAGAACTGGTTCAGTGCCTCTTTGACCAACTGGGGGAAGGCGGGATCAAGAATCAGGTCGCTATCGAGGTGGCTCAGGGTTTCGGGGGTGGCCTGTTCGAGGCGGCTGGCGAGTTGTTGTAGCGATTCCATCTCGGGGCCAAGGCCGCGCAGGGTATCGAAGATGCGTTGTTGCATCTGGACGGTCGAGAGGGCCAGTTCCATCTGGTGGGCTAGGACGCTGATCAATTGGCGCGTCTCGGGGGCGATGCCGCCGCCGCGTTGCAACTGCTCGGGCGCGTAGGCGACGGCCAAGCTGCCCAGGAAGAGGCCATCGGGGCTACGCAGCGGCAGCAGGCAAAAACCGCCACACGAGAGAAAGGCATCGGTGGGCGGCAGGGTGTCGCGGTCGCGTAGCGGCATCTGCTCCAATTGAGGCATAATCTGATCGAGAGGATACTCGGCAGCAAAACGTTTGACCGTGCTACGTGGGCCACAGACCGCCTTAATCGTATAGCTCCCGTCGCTGGGTGCCGCGACGAAGCCCGTCTCGACGCGCAACGCACCACAGATCGCCACCAGCGAATTCTCTAGCAGGGCGCGCAAGTCGGCGCGTGTGAAGGTGCTACGCGGCAGGTTGCGCAGGTAGTCAATCTCGTCCTGATCCTGCATATAGACGAGGGCATCGAGGTAGGGCTTGACGCGGCTCACAAAAATGGGCATCAGCACAGTCATGAACATGACGCCAAACGTGATCAGCGTATTCTGCGGCAGGCCCAGCACACGTTCAAAGAGGGGCACCACCTGCATAAAGAGGACAATCGAGATACCGACGAAGGGGCCGTAGAGCCACCAGCGCAAGAAATCCTGTTTGATCAGGCGGTCGGGAATAAGTACTCCCTGAAAAGCGACGCTGTAGGTCATGACGGTAATCATCACCGCCACGGTCATGCTGGCAATCGCTTGGAGTAGCAGAATGGCGGCGGTGGGTGTGGCACTTGGGGCGCCGAGCACCAAGAAGGGAAAGACGCCGATGCCCGGCGCGGCAAAGGTGGCCCCCAGGTAGCGCAGACGGCGACGCTGCGTGATCGTCAGGGCGCTGCGTTCCGAGGTGACAATCGCGACCATCACGGTGAGCGCACTGAAGATGAAGAAGATCGTATAGCCCCAGAAGAGCGGGCCGGGGCGGAACTGGGCAATCGGGCCGCTCGGCAACTCGCCACGCACCACGAGATCGGTGCCGGTCACCACGAGCAGGAAAAAGGCAATACTGCCCGCGTAGGCCACGAGAATCAAGGGACGGGTGCGCTTCGCCACCTGCTGGCGGTCACTAATGGCAAGCAGGCCATTGGCGAGGTGAATATAGGCCGCTGGCACGAGCGCAATGCCCAGCCACTGGGCACGCGCCAAAAATTCAATCGTGGCCGTCTGCGTCGCCCGGGCCAGCAGCAGATCGCCACCATAGACCACCACCACGCCACTCAGCAACACCAGCAGGGCGCGCGTAATCGCATTGCGCCAATTCTGCATGGCGATATAGGCCAAGAGCGAGAAGGTGACAATCAACACAGCCGCTGCGAGGAGCTGGTTGAGCTGGTCGAGGATCAGAAGCATGGGGGCGCAAGATCTTGCTTAGGAAGGGATGTACACGCCGTGGCGCGGCCATGCGTGTAGCCTTGATTATACCATTGACGCCCCCGTCGGGTAGTGACAAGGGTGTGCGCGGGCGAAGCCCACGCACACCCTGTTGACGAAATGGGCCAACATGATCCGCGCCTGCGCGAGACGCTACACCACGTTCATGCGTATGGGCGCAAGCCCGAGAGATTCAAAAGATCTATCTGGTATTTCTTGCGCATATCTGCTATACTGCCCGCAAGGAATAGCCCAACCAACATGAAGTGTTGGGTCTACGACAGTAACGTTAGGATTCAGGAGGACTGGCACTATGGCAACGATGGAGCAGAACCTGACCGAGCTGACCCCGGCTGGCCCCATGTTGATGGTCAGTGATGTGGCCGCGAACCGCTTGCTAGCCATGATGCAAGAGAAGCAGCTCGATGGGTACGCCCTACGGGTATTTGTGCAGGGCGGTGGCTGCTCTGGTATGCAGTACGGCATGATCTTCGACAACGAAGCCCGTGAAGGCGATAGCGAATTTAGCACGGGCGAGCTGCGTGTTGTCGTGGATCGCATCAGTGCTAACTACTTGACGGGTGCCTCAATTGACTACGTTGACGATATGATGAACAGCGGCTTCAAGATCGAAAACCCCAACGCGACGTCGAGTTGCGGCTGTGGCCACTCCTTCCGCACCGAAGGTGGCGATGATGAGGAGTCCAGCGCCGGTGGTTGCGGGGGCGGCTGTAGCTGCTAGGGGATAGCCGATAGCCGAAAATCCGATAGGGGATAGCCGAAAATCCGATAAGGGATAGCCGATAGCCGAAAATCCGATAGGGGATAGCCGATAGTGCGGTCTAGCAGTTGCTGGGCCGCACTTTTGTTTCTGGAGTGGGGTTTGGGGGCGAGAACCCATATGCATTACGTTATACCAATTACCATTGAGCATGCCGCATGCCCAATGACAATCTAGCGCATTGAGA
>RSAS01000478.1 GCA_003934145.1 Candidatus Viridilinea halotolerans
CCATACTGCAACGCCCGCGCCTGACCATCACGCTCACCAGCCCCTCGCCGGTGATTGCCGGGCAGGAATTCGATTACACCATCATCATTGGCAACACGGGCAGCCGCGATGCGCTCAACGTGAACCTCGTTCACGATCTGCCAACGGTTATCACCTATGTCTCGGCCACCGGCGACCACAGCGTCAGCGGGCAGCGCATCACATGGGCCAACCTGGGGACGCTGGCAATCAACGGCAGCCAGAGCTTCACCGTGCGCGTGCGGGCGACGAGCGACCTGAACCACTTCCCCATCACGACCGCCCCCGACCGGCGTACCGACATTACGGCGGTCAGTTGGGCCACAGTGGGGGCCAGCAACGCGATCAGTGCCATGGCCGTCCGCAGCGTAGTGATCAACCGGCCCGAAGTAAGCATCAGCCTGAGCGGGCCGACGCCGATCTTGGTTGGCGACGAAGCGACCTACATCCTGACCTACCGCAACACGGGCACGGCCATCGCCACCGGCGTGCAGGCCCGCTACACCATCCCCACTGGCTACAGCGTGGTCTCGACCTCGCCTGCCGCGACGAACATCAGCGGCCATGTGCTCACCTGGGACATCGGCGATCTCGCAGCGGGGGCAAGTGGCACCCTCACCGTGCGGGTCATTCCCACCGTGACCGCGTTAGACAGCGGCCAGCATCTGGCCCAGGTGAGTACCACCAGCGTGTGCGACTCGGCGCACAACAACCAAGCCACCCTGGATGTGCGGGTGCTGTTCCCGGATGTCTGGGTGGAGTTGATCACGCCCACGACCGGCGCACGCTTGGATGTCGGTCGGGCGCACCAAGTTATTGCAAACTTCGGCAACTATGGGGATGGCCTCGCTCGCAGCAATCTCATCACCTTCACCTTCCCCGTCGAAGTGACGGATTTCCCGTCCTTGCCCGCTGACTGTGTGCGTATCACGCCCAACAACATGGTGCGCTGCAACGTGGGCGACATCGCACCGGGGGCCAGCGACTCGCGCACCTTCCAGTTCAACCTGCCCGCCGACTTCCCACCGGACGACGTAGCCATCAGCGTGCGCATCGACACGGCCACACCGGAGCGCCCCGCCGACATGGGCAACAACGAAGCGAGTCGCACCTGTGATGCCGTGCGGCCCAACGTGTACATCCAAGTGCGCGGCGTCAACCAAACGCCGCCGGATGCCGGTTGGCGCAGTTACGTGCGTTTTGTCGTGAGCTACGGCAACGACGTGAGTAGCACAACGCTGCCAGAGGCGCTACGCCGCCCCCAGAACCGGACATGGAGGGCGGAGAACGTGGTCGTCACGGTACCCATTCCCGCGAACGCCACCTTGTTCCAGGTCAACCGACTGAGCGGCAGCATCACGCCGGTGCAAACGGGCGGCAGCGTGGGCTTCACCGCGCCGGTGTTGGATGCGCTGCAAACGGGGAGCTTCGAGGTCATCCTAGAGGTCAACGAGCAGCCAGGGAGCAGCGTTGGCTTGGCGGCAGAGATTGCGACGAGCAGCCCCGGCGACGAGCCGGTGGATAACCGGAGCAGTGATGCTGTCACCATTCTTGAGCCGCCGCTGAGCGTGCCACAGGGTACGGGCGACCTACGCCTCGCCATCCACTCCACGTTTGACCCGGCCAGCGGCGGGGCCAGTGCCACCGATGCGGTCTATATCTCGGACGGAACAAACATCACCTGGCCCGCCGGGGAGGTATTGGACTTCACACCACGCCTTGAGACGCTGGTCATCCCCGATCCCACCTTTGGCGATCCGACCACCCCGTACCAGATCCAAGGGCGCATCATCGGATGGAGCATCGTCAACTTCGGGCTACCCGCAGGCCCGGTGGCGGCGCATAACGGCGCGGATGCGCGAGGGACGACAGGGTGTAGGGCGGGTTCAACGACCTTGGCCGGTACGCAACTCGCCGGCTGCACCTACGTCTATCCGGGGGCGAGTGGCAACTTCACCCCACTGAGCCATGTCATTCCCGCCTACACTCCCACCGAGAGCGAGATGGCGAACCAAGGGCATGTCTACTGGACACACCAGCCGGTGGCGGGGGCCGACCTACCGAGCATGCGCCCAGATGTCTACCTCTTCGCCCTCCCAGAGTTGCGCCCGGTGGAGATCCGTGTCGCGGTTGAAGTCGAAGTACGGGTGATGAACCTCTACCCCGGTGCGCCGGTGGATTGGGCACTCGCCCCGGTGGAACTCACCAGCATCCCCCGCCAGCGTCATGGCTACGAGGGCACCTTCGTCGTCACCCTGCTGGTGCCGCGCAGCGTGATTGGGCCGGGAAACTAAGCGGGAGGGCGGGGGAGAACCCGGTTCTCCCCCGCCGCCCCAAAGAGGGTGTGGGAGAACCTGGTTCTCCCCCGCCGCCCCAAAGAGGGTGTGGGAGAACCTGGTTCTCCCGCGACGCCCCAAAGAGGGTCTGGGAGAACCAGGTTCTCCCGCGACGCCCCAAAGAGGGTCTGGGAGAACCAGGTTCTCCCCCGCCGCATCGAAGAAAGAGCAAGCTATGAGTGACACAACGCCAAAGGCGCACACCGAAGGCCAAGCCATTGTCGAATTCGTCATGGTACTCGGCATCTTCGTCACCCTGATCTTCGGCCTCGTCGGAGTTGGGCAGATTTTGCTCGCCAACTACGCCGTGAACCAAGCCGCACGCGCCGCTGCCCACCAAGCGGCCATCGCGGGCGGGCAGTCCGATCCGGCGGAAGACGCCGCCGAACTGGTACTCAACGCCGGTGTAGGGACGCACATCAGCCGGGCCACCGTCGTGGTGCAGTGCGAACCCGAAAGTGGCGGCACGATCTGCCGCCGCTACGACCCCATCACGGTACAGGTGGTCTACCAAGATCGCCTTTGGGTACCCTTCCCTGTTGAGCAATTCACGATTGAAGCCGAAGCGACCCGCGCCTCGGAGCGCGATCAGCAGTGATGCGTGATGCGTGATGCGTGATGCGTGATGCGTGATGCGTGATGCGTGATGCGTGATG
>RSAS01000722.1 GCA_003934145.1 Candidatus Viridilinea halotolerans
GGTGGCGACGCTGCTGGAGCGGGTGTTGATGCGTTGGGATGGGGAGTAACTGCACGGAGGGGCTTGCGCCCCTCCGCGCCTTCCCGCAAGGTTGAACAATGTATCCAGAAGCTCTGCCCTACCTCCGCTGCCCCTACGAACCTACGCAGGCGTTGCACCTCTTGCCCGAAGCGCACGCTGCGGCTGATGGTGCGATTCTCACGGGAAGATTGCGCTGCACAGGTTGTGGCCGGCACTACACGATCCGCGCTGGTGTCGCGGATCTCTTGCCGCGCTACCGCCTGCCCGCCAGCCCGACCCAGATCACCAACGCGCTCCCGCTAACGGCTTGGCTCTATGAGCGGCTGTGGCGCCCGCGGGCGCTATCGCTGCTCAGCGGAGTCGCGCTTGGCTATGAGCGCGAACTCCCCCTGCTTACCGAGCTTGCGGCGGCGCAACGCGGCGGGTTGATGGTTGATGTGGCCTGTTCCAGCGGCCTCTATGCCCGCCACCTCGAACGCGCCCGTGGCAACGCGCCTGGCCATGTGATCGGCATCGATCACGCCTTCCCGATGTTGCGCCAGGCCCGTAAACTAGCGCAGCAGGAGGGCTTGCGCATCAGTTTTGTGCGTGCCCAAGCCCAAGTCCTCCCCCTGGCCGACGGCGCAGCGACGTTCGTGGCGATGGGTGGCTCACTCAACGAGATTGGCGATAGCCGGGCAGCATTGCAGCAGATGCGCCGCGTTATGGCTCACGATGGGCGCTGCTTCCTTATGTGCCTCGTCGCCGCTGAACGCACGCTGGGCCAAGCGGTGCAACACATGCTGGCGCTCGGCGGGCTTGAGTTTTTGCCTCTCGCGACCCTCAACCAACGCCTGCGCGGCACGGGCCTGCGCCTGCGCGCCCAATGGTGTTACGGGCCGGTGGCACTGAGTCTGCTCACGGTGGCGGGGTAAGGGCTGCTATGCGCAGTACGTTAGCTCCTGGCGTACTATTTTCCCCCCTCATGGCGGTTGCAAAGTCCCAATAGGCTCAGGTAGCATCCGCAGATTACGCAGATGAGGAAGCAATAATCTGCGTAATCTGCGGACAATCAGGAGGACTTGCAATCGCCATGTTTTCCCCCTTGCCCCCCCTTGCCAAAGCCCCCATGCGTGTGCTAGGGTTAGAGTTAGACATCGCACCTCATTATTTCACTGGTTGCCGCGATGGACAAGCCGATGTGTGGGGCGGTTGTGCGAGCATGACCCACTTGCCGGTTTGGGCGACCAGGATGAGCAGAAGGGCTCTGTATGTTACCCCACTTAGCGATCCGGCGGGCGACCGCCGATCCATCCGACTACCTCGCAGTCGCCGCGTTGCATCGGCTTACTGGCGAGGCGGACACCCCCGACGACCTGCTCGCTTTCGATCGTACATGTGAGCGCAGCGGTGCCCACTCGTGGCGCTACCTCGCGCAGAACCACGCCGGTGAGACGCTCGGCGTGGGCCACTTCTTCCCGGTGACGTGGCTGAAAGAGGCGGGAACCTATTGGATTGCCGTTCGTGTGCGCCAGGATTGTGAGCGGCAGGGCCTTGCTTCGGCCCTGTTGGCGCAGATGGAGGCCGATCTCGCCGCTTTGGGCGCGCGGGCGATGTGGCTGATGGTGCCGGAACAGCAGCCAGCGTTGTTGGCGGCGTTGCAGCGCCGTGGCTTTGCCGAGCAGATGCGCAGCCACCCCTTCACCCTGGAGGTGGCCCAAGCGCCAAGCCTGGATCTTGTGGCACGCCTGGCGCGTTTGGCCGACCACGGGTTGGTTGTGCGCACCCTAGCCGCCTGCCGCGCTGAAGATCCCGCTTGGCTTGAGCGCGTCTATACGCTCCACGCGGCGCTTACGCGCGAAGTGCCCATCCCTGAAAAGATTTTTGTTACCCGTGAGGAGTTCGCGGCCTTTGCGGTTGATGCCCCCGACGCTCTGCTTGATGCCTTTTTTGTGGTCTGTGCGGGCGATGATTATGTGGGGCTGAGCTTTATGCAGCGCCGTGCCCACGCGCCTAGCACCCTCTTCCAAGAGCTTACCGGCACCTTGCCCGCCTATCGCGGCCTTGGTCTGGCACGTACCCTCAAGGAGTTGACGCTTGCGTATGCGTTGGAACATGGCTACCAGCGCATAGTGACCTGGGTTGAAGATACGAATGCACCGATGGTGGCGATTAATCGGCACTACGGCTTCGTGCGCGAAACGGGCCTCGTGCTGCTCGAACGCCCTATTGCTGTCCCTGTGCCCTTGGAGGCGCTACGCGAGTTGGTGGTGGCGTAGGTTTTTTTGCCACGTATGGGCGGCTGCGCCGCCCATACGAGAGAAAAGAAGTTCTTCGGGGGAGGCTTTGCCTCCCCCGCCCCTCCGCCGGGATGCGAACGGTACCACTATGGACACACCCGCATGGCTTGATCGTGAAGAATATCCCTTTCGCTCCCGCTACGCCGAGCTTGATGCCGGACGGATGCATTATGTGGATGTAGGCGAAGGGCCGGTGGTGGTCTTTGTGCATGGCACGCCCGTCTGGTCGTTTCTCTACCGTAGGCTGATTAAGGCGCTGGCACCGACCCATCGCTGCATTGCGGCTGATCATTTGGGCTTTGGGTTGTCGGCGAAGCCGTTGGGTTGGTCGTATCGGCCCGCAGATCATGCCGCGAACCTCCAGCAACTCATTGATGGCTTGGGGTTGCGTGAAATCACCCTGGTGGTACATGACTTCGGCGGATCGATTGGTCTCGCCTATGCCCTCAAACGCCCCGAACATGTCACACGGCTGGTGATCTTCAACACCTGGATGTGGTCGCTGCGCGAAAACCGCGAGGCGGCGCGGATCAGCCAAGTGCTGAGTGGGCGCTTGGGGCGCTTCCTCTACGAGCGGCTCAACTTTTCGCCGCGCTTCCTGATTCCGGCGCTGGCAGGGGGCAACCCGATGCCCGCCGCGATCCACAAGCACTACATTCAGGCCGCGCCGACGCCCCAGTCGCGCCATGCGATG
>RSAS01000099.1 GCA_003934145.1 Candidatus Viridilinea halotolerans
ACGGCGCTAAAGCGCCTACTACGAGCGGGTTTTGGGGCATCCCCAAGCGTAAGTTAATGCGCATGGGGCCGCAGGCCCCTTACCTTCATGCCCATGGGACGATAAAGCCGCCCCCAAAGGTCGGGATTTTTTGCTGCGCGTTGGTGGCTTCGCCGCCAACGCGCAGCAAAAAACCCGACCTTTACCGAAATCTCAACCTTGCAGATACGTTGCCCTGATGCTATAGTAGCAATGTGGGCTAACAAGCCCTAAAGCGATAAACCATAGTCTATGAGGTGGCCCTAGGGAGATTTCCCGGTGCTGTGCCCCCGAGGTGTGTTCCCTACGTTGCTGTTATGGCATGGCCTGTGCGCTTGAGGTGACGACTGGTGGCCCCGCTGCCCCCGCTTTGCGGATAGTCTTCACTTCTTTTGGCATGGTTGTCTGCGCAAGCATAGAATGATCAAAATTTGTGAGGCGTAGCCCCACAGCACATTGGGCTAAGGGATGCGGCGCGGGAATCAAGTTCCCGCGCGCACCCTTCCCGCGATGTTTGGTCATACGTAGGGCGGCTCGCCTCGCGCTGGCCCCGAAGCATCTCCCCTCTGCCCCCTCGCCGTACCCACCATTACAGGAGCAGATCGACAAACAATGTACGAGCAGAGGCGACCTGATGTCGCGGTCTTTATCGACTTCGAGAATGTTTATGTGAGTGTGCGCGATAAACTCAACGCGAATCCCAATTTCGAAGCGATTATGGATCGCTGTAGTGACCTCGGTCGGGTCGTGATTTCACGCGCCTACGCCGATTGGTATCGCTACCCACGGGTCACAAGTGCGCTCTACGCGAACGCGATTGAGCCCATCTATGTGGCTACCTACTACTACGATAAGGACGTTGGACGTACCGGACGGGCGATTAAAAATAGCGTTGATATGAATCTTTGTATCGACGCGATGAAGACGCTCTTTACCAATACAAATATTAATCGGTTTGTGTTGGTAACCGGCGACCGCGATTTTATTCCGCTGGTTAATAACATTCGTCAGCAGGGCAAAGAGGTCTATATCATTGGCATCGGCGGGGCGGCAAGTACCCACTTGGCCCAAAGCGCCGATGAGTTTGTCTTCTATGAACAACTAGTCGGCAAACATACAGGCGGCTCTCAGGCAGCAATGGCGATTGCCAATCGGGGGACGGAATTCAACCGTGGCCTTGAACCGGCTAGCGCGGAACCGTCGCCGCGCGAGCGTGAACGTGAACGCGAGCGTGAACGCGAGCGTGAACGCGAGCGCGAACGCGAACATGAGAGTGTAGCGGCGCCTGTCTCGATTCCTGCCCCTGTCCCTGGTGAGCCGGATATCTATCTGGTTCTGGTCGAGGCCATTCACCTTGTACGCAAGCGTGGCTATGTCTCGACCCTCGGTTCGATCAAGTTGGTGATGAAGGAATTGATGGGCGGCGATTTCAAAGAGAGCCGCTATCGCGATCTGGCGGGACGCCCCTTCGCGAAGTTTAAGGATTTTGTCGTTGATGCCGAAAAACGCGGCAAAGTCCAAATCTTTACCAATGGCACTGTCAATGAGGTCTTCCTGCCCGGCGAAGATCCCTACAAGCTCTCGCAGTTTGCTGCTGCACTCAGCGATGATGATCCATCCGTCGAACCAGTCCTCGATCCGGTAGTGCTTACCAATGGGCGCAAAGAGGCACCGCGCTCGGAGAGTGGCTCTAGCGATGCTGCCGCCGCTGCCGGTGGGCGTCGCCGCCGTCGCCGCTCACGCCGTAGCCACAGTACACCTGCGAGTGGCGATGTCGTAGCTCCGCGCGCGAATGAGCCGGAAATCGAAGAAGAACTCGACTATACGCCGCCTCTCGATATAGCCATTCCGCCGCTCGCTGTTGATGAACTCGTTGCGCTGGAAGCCCTGGAGGAACCAGCGGAACTTGAGACCTACTACGCCGACAATCCTCCCTACGCGGCCTTTGGTGATGCGGAGCTTGAACCGCTTGGCGCGCTTGGCGCTGTAGAACAGTGGGGTGCGGAGGAACAGAGGAACAGAGGAACAGAGGAACAGCCGAACAGTGGCACTGAAGAACAGGTTGTCGCCACCGTAGCACAGCCAGACAGCGCAACCGAAGAACAGGTTGTCGCCACCGTAGCACAGCCGGACAGTGGAGCCGAGGAACAGGTTGTCGCCACCATAGCACAGCCGGACAGCGGAGCCGAGGAACAGGTTGTCGCCACCATAGCACAGCCGGACAGCGGAGCCGAAGAGCAGATCGCGGAAGCACCACACAGCAGCGCCGAAGCGACACTCCCTGTGTCAGCGCTTAGCAGCGCCGAGGCAGCGGTCGCGCAGGTTGCTGAACCAGATGTGGCCGAGGCTGTAGCCCAACCTGAAACTGGAGATGATGCCGCAAGCATCGCCGCAACAGAGGAAGAACTGGCCGAAGCCCTGGTGAATGCGTTTGAATTCAGCGACGAGGAGTGGGAAATCTTCACCGGCATGATGCGCAAGCTCACTAAACCCGCCTCCTTCCAATACATCTACGACACCCTACGCGGCCATCGCAAAGAGCAAGAGCTCAATCGCACTAACGAACAGCTCCGCACCATGGTCAAGCAAGCCATCAACCGGGGCATGCTCGAACGCAGCGGGCGCGGCAAGCGCGTCTACTACGCCCTTGCTGCGGAGCAGAGCGAACCAGAAAACGACGGAGCGGAGAACCAAGAACAGGGGAACAGCGGCACAAAGAACCAAGAACCGACGCCCTCTACAGATTTAGAGGCCTAAACGCAGCCCGCGTTTGCAACGAGTAGGGGTACGGCAATGCCGTACTCCTACTCGTGTTTCTGGCCCCCAGCCCGAAATTGCAGGAAGGGTGTGCGCAGGAACGTGGCTCCCGCATGTCATCCCGCCATCCGACGGGGTGTAGGGCGCATGTAAGCCTCTGGTGGGCCTGCCGGCGGGGGTTCGGGGGCATGGCCCAATACGTTTCAAATAAGACCTC
>RSAS01000159.1 GCA_003934145.1 Candidatus Viridilinea halotolerans
CCCGCTCGCTGAGCCTGCCAAAGCCAACGGCCCGCTCGCTGAGCCTGTCGAAGCCCCGCCCCGCCCCTTCGCCAGCCCAAGGCTTTTTCGTGCTAACAAGGATCCCACGCCTGCGGCGATCAACCAGCAGCGCTTGGAGCCACCGCCCGCTACTGAGGGCATGGTGCCCGCACGCCCCACGGCGGTCAACTATCGTTACTTGGTGTTCTTGCTCCTCATCTGGAGCTTGGCCATGCTGCCCGGCCTCGCACTGCTCGGCTGGTACAACTACGCTCGCTTCGGCACCTTGTTGGCCTCAGGCTACGCGAGCGAAGCGGGACTCTTCACCACCGCGTTGCATGAAGGACTCTACGGCATGCTCTTCAGCCCCGGCAAGAGCATCTTCCTCTACGCCCCTCCGCTGCTCTTGGCCCTACCGGGGAGTTACATCCTCTGGCGGCGCGACCAGCGCGGCGTCGTTCTGCTGGGCTGGGGGCTCTTCCTCAGCCACCTGCTGCTCTATGCCCGCTGGAGCGTCTGGGAAGGCGGAGGCGTCTGGGGGCCGCGATTCCTCCTGCCCGTCGTCGCCCCGCTGCTGCTGCTGGGCATCGGGGTAGGGGCGGGGAGAGGCGAGGACGTGAGGACGCGAGGACGTCAGGATGCGGGGACGCGAGGACGGGAAGAGGCGAGGACACGAGGACGCGAGAGCGCGGGGACGCGAACACACGAGGACGCGAGGACGCGAGGATGCGGAGACACGAAGCCCACATCGCATCTCGCAGCCCCACCGCCCCACCGCCTCATCGCCTCACCACCTCTCCGCCTCATCGCCTCGCTCCTTCTCCTCCTCCTCGGCTTCAGCGCCAACCTTGGCGGCGTTTTACTGAACTTCAGCACCTACGGGGTAACGCCGATCACAGCGGATCGGGTAGACACCCTGCAAGGTTCGGCGCTGGTGGGCCATTGGCGCATCTTGGGCGCACGCTGGGCTGCCTACCGCGCACCACCGCCGACCTGTCGCTTGGGTGCGGGCTGGTTCCCCAGCGAAGCCGCTGATGGCGCGACGCTCCCGCGGCGCAGCGGGGCGCAGGGGGTGATCCACTGCACCGCCCCCGGCACACGGCTCCACTTCAGCCTTGATGACCGCCGCCCGCCCGATGCGGCGCAAAGCGCCCTGCAACTCACGCTTAACGGGCAGCCCTTGGCAACCCCACCAGCGGGCCAGTTGCGGAGCTACCAACTACTCTTGCCGCCCACGGCGGCGCGCCTAGAACTGAACGCCACTCCCTGGAATCCTCGCGAGATCGGTTTTAGCGACCGCGACGACCAACTCGGCCCCCAATTGGCCTTCTTGCGGGGTACCAGCGCAGAGGGAACAGCATTGGCCCTTGCCGACACCGCTGTCGCCCCGCTGCCCGTGCGCCCCAACCCGCGCTGGGCGTGGTACTACGACCCGCCCAACCAACATGTGGCCGATCACTGGGCCTGGTATCTGCCGCAGAGCGAACTCCAAGGGCCACGGGCGTGGCTCTTGGCGGGCTTGCTGCTGCTGCTCGGCGGCGGAGCGTTCGGAGCGGGCGTGCGGCAGATACTACATCTAGTACCACTATCCACAGTATATCCACAACATGTGGAAAAGGCCACCCAAGGGAACTAAATCCGCGCCAAAGTGATAATCGCAGGGACGCGGTTAAACATCCAGAAGCCAAAAGGCATCCCGATGATCACCGTACAGAGTGCCCAAGCGACAGAGAGCCAAAGTGCGCTGAACCACCACCCAACAAGCACAAACCAGAGCGCCCGGATCAGCACATTGACTTGCGGCAACCCCTGGCGATAAATTTCACCCGTCGTACTCACCACCAGCAACTCGCGCTGCGGCTGAAGGGTAGTAACCTGAGGCAGACGATTGAGCATCCAGAGGCCCACGGGCAACCCCACAATGGTGACACACAAAACCCACGCTACCGTGGCCCACAGCGCACTAAACCAGATGCCAAAAAAGAGAAAATAGAGAATCCGTAGGATAAGATGCATACCATACTCCGTCTATACAGGCGCAACGCGCTACACTGTAATATACGAATTTGTGCGCGATAATGTTGCATGCATTATTTTTGTGGAGCCGCCTTTTTCTTCCGTTTTGGCGGCTATGCCGCCCGTCCGGCGGGGGCTTGGGGGCTCGGCCCCCAACAAGCCGACGGGTTTTAGGGCGACAGCCATGCAACCGGAAGGAGCTTGCGCAGCAAAATAAGACCAATTTCGGCCCAAAACCATAACTTTTGCCAGGTTTTAGCGGTAGATCTATAGAGGGTTTGGGATGGCCAAGCCCTCCCAGCGACCTACCCACTGGCATGTGCGCATCAGCGCACATGCCAGGGACAATGAAGGAGAAACCTGGCATGAATGAGACTCCCGACGACGAGGCCCGCGTGTTGGTCGTAGTGGTCAACCGCCCGCGCGATCTGGCACTGGCGCGTGAGGCGGGGTGGTATCGTGTACCGCTGGCACGCGTGCCCCCCCACCTGGCCGCCGACTATCTCGCCTTCTACCAAACGGCAGCCTTTGGCAGCGAGCGCTGGGCCGTGCGCTACTACGCGCCCATACTCCGCTTCCGTTTGTCCACGCGCCGCGAGTTGCTCCCCGACGAACCCAACCACCCCCGCGCCAACGAGCGCTACTACCGCGTTGAGCTTGGCCCTTGCGCCGAACTGCCCCTGCCCGTACCGGCGGCGCGCCTGCGTCGCGTCGCCTTCATCGCGACCACGTTTGGCCAACTCCGCCGCGCCAGCGATGTGCGCGACCTCTTTCATCCCCAAGAGGACGCTCGCCCCGACCCGGAACTGTGGGGGGCCGGCCTGGCCGGGCGGCGTCTTCGCGAGTAGGGTACGCGGGCGAACCAGGTTCGCCCGCGTACCCCCGCCTTGGGGCTTGGGGGCTCGGACCTATACGCATGAACGTAAGCCAACGAGCGTGGTTCGTAGTAGGGGCTTTAGCCCCGTAAGCAGCCC
>RSAS01000059.1 GCA_003934145.1 Candidatus Viridilinea halotolerans
CGCATCCCAAGAGTGTAACGTAAGAAGCCGCTTTCTGAAACCATGTCTTACAGTTGGAGTGCCGACTTTAACGCTTGGTGTGAGATCGTTTGCAGCGCATTAGAATGCCATCGGCGACATTGCAACTCGTTCGGTTTGGCTACGTGGCCTTCGCGTCGAGGGCGTCCTGATGCAAAACCGTGTACGACAACTCACACCAAGCGTTAAAGTCGGCACTACAAGAGGTCACTATGCTAAAATCAGGTTACCAGCCAAAAAAGAAAAGTAACCTCCCATGCAACCCGAAGCCCCCCTGGCCCGTCTAGTCGCCCTCAACGAAGATGTCACGCCGAGCGAATTTCCGCTTACGGGTGCGGAACACAGCCTCGGACGTGCTGCAACGTGCGACATTGTGATCAACCGGCAGACCGTCTCGCGCCTGCATGCGCGCGTCACCCGCGAAGGGCCGCGCCACATGCTCCACGACGCGGGGAGCGCCAACGGCACCTTCATCAACGGCATCCAACTCAGCGGGCCGCACCTTTTGAACAACCGCGACACCATCGGCCTAGGGGCGGCTGGCGAGCTCTTGCGCTTCATTGACCCTGATCCCACCGTCGTCCCCACAACGCGCCTGCGCCTCGACGAGCGCACCCAACTCTTCTACCTGGGCAGCCAAGCGCTCGAACTCACCCCCAGCCAACAGCGCCTGCTCACCCACCTCTACCGCCACCTCGGCGAACTGGTGACACGCGAAACCTGTGCCGCAGCGATCTGGGGCCGTGATTATGATCCCGGCATGGATGCCGAAGCGCTCGACCGGGCCATGAGCAACCTACGCGGTGCCATGCGCCGCGCCGACCAGGGTGCCGAGTTGCTGCAAACGCGGCGTGGGCTGGGCTATATCCTGCTCGCCCAAGCGCCCGACCAAACGGGAGGCGAGCTATGACTGCACAACCGACCATGCCCATGGCCCAATACGTTTGGGTGTGACTGAAACCTGTAGGGCGATGCCCTGCACCCCTTTGGACGGGGGGAGGATGCGAGGGAACCAGGTTCCCTCGCGCACCCTACCGGCATATTTTGGTCACAGCCATTTCGTTTTCCTACTCCAGCAGGCGCTTGACCGCCCCCAACAACTCGTCTTTGCCGTAGCTGCCCTTCTTCAGCACCGCACCCGCAAGCTGGCTGAGCGTGTCATGCTCGGCGGGTGTTAGATCGTGAGCACTCATCACGATGACGGGGAGGCGGTACCATGGCGGATGTTCGCGCAACTGCTGTAAAAAGGCAAAACCGTCGGCTGTGGGCAGAGCTAGGCCCAGCAGCAGGAGTTGCGGGAGCTTCGTGTTGAGGGCGGTCAGCGCCGCCTCACAGTCGGAGACCTCCTCCACTAGCCAACCGGCTCGTTCAAGAATGCGTCGCGCCATGATGCGCGTGGTAAGGTCGTCGTCAATCAGCAGTGCGCGCCGCTCTAGCGGGCTCAGGGGTGCCAAGAGACGCGAGCTGGCGGGCAGGCTCACCGTGAAGGTGGAGCCTTGACCGGGGACGCTCGCCACCGTGATCTCGCCGCCCATAAGGCGGCAGAAGTGGCGGCTAATCGCCAAACCCAGGCCCGTGCCGCCGTAACGCCGCGTTGTACTCGCATCGGCTTGGCTAAAGGGCTGGAAGAGGCGCTCCAGTTGCGTCGGCGTAATGCCAATGCCCGTGTCGCGCACACGAATGATCAGCCACTCCAGATCACCCACCGCCGCCGCCGGACGCCGCTCGGCGCTCAACGCGATTGTGCCGTGGGCGGTAAACTTGGCCGCATTGCTCAGCAGATTGAGCAACACCTGGCGCAAACGGGTCTGATCAGCACGAATTTCGCCAACATCCGCAGCAACAGTGATTTCAAGCTGGTTATTGCGCTGTTCGATCAGCGGCATGACGGTTGCCGCAACATTGTGAATAAGTTTACCGATTGCCACATCTTCGAGGAAGAGATCGATTTTACCGGCCTCGATTTTGGAGAGATCGAGAATATCGTTAATCAGGCCAAGCAGGTGGCTTGACGAATCGTAGATCTGACCAACATCATGCACTAGGTTGGTTGCGCCAAGCTGTTCAAGATCGTCCATGAGCATCTCGGCGTACCCAATCACCGCATTAAGCGGCGTGCGCAATTCGTGGCTCATATTGGCCAGGAAGCTACTCTTGGCGTGGTTGGCCGCCTCAGCCGCTTCGCGCGCTTGGCGCAGCGAAGTGTAGAGGCGCGCCCGCGCCAGCGCCGTTCCGGCTTGATTGGCCGCTGCGGCCAGATCGGCGAGATCGCCCTTGTCGAAGCTGGCCGGAATTTCACTCTGCACGATCAGCATCGCCACGATCTGATCCTCAACCAGAATCGGCGCATCCACCTCGGCACCGCACGTAAAGCTGGGAATATAGGCGGGATTCATGTTCACATCGGGGGTGTAGCAGAGCTGTCCGACGCGTGCCGCTTGGCCGATCAGCCCCTGACCGGCAGCGATGCGTTCGACGCGCACCTCGGGCGGTGCGCCCAAGCGCACTTGCAGCAGCCAATCGCCACTGCTCGGCTCGCGGCAAAAGATGTTGATCTGCTGGAAATTGAGCCGATTATCGTGCAAATGGTGCGCCAAGCAGGCGTAGATCTCGTGTTCATCCAGCGGGGCCGCTAGGGCTACACTCAGTTCAAAGAGCGCCCGTTGGCGCTCGGCACGCCGCCGCTCGGTGTCCAAGAGGCGCTCATTCTCGGCAAGCACCTCGGCCAGGCTAGCAGTGCGTTCCGCCACGCGGCGCTCTAGCGTCGCCACTAGATCTTGGGTGCGCTCGGCCAGCGTGTTGAACCAGAGCGCCAGCATGCCCAATTCATTGTGGTGGCGCACCACCGCCCGCGCATCCAGATCGCCAGATCCCAAGTGCAATGCTGTCTCACTTAAGATACGCAATGGTTCGGTTACCTGCTGACGAATATGCAGACTGGTAAAGGCCACAAAGAAAAAAGTAATTATCAAAAAAATAGTAAGTGCAATTTGCGTACGTATTTCAATTTGCTCCAAGCGTAGATTACGCCAGTGCAATTCGGTATGGGCATTGGCCAAAATGATGCTATTCAGGTCGAATAACTCATCACCGATGTGTTGCAACACCGGCAGCAGCGCTTCAAGCGAAGTGGGCGGCGTGGTGGTGTGCTGTACCACAAACACCTGCTGGGCCAGCGTCTCATAGTCCAGCAGCAACGGACGCAAACGGGCCAATGCGGCACTACTCGGCTCGTCAAGCCCGATCTGGCCAAGCGCATCAAGTCCTTCCCGCGCCTGTTGCAAGGCACCCCGATGGCTCTCGATCAGCAGTTGCAACTCCTGCTCGTTTAAATCCTGCTGACGTTGCAGCAACAAGATCTCACTCTGCTGGATGCGCAACAATGCGCGCTCGAAATCCAGGCTGTGAGCGCTGATTGTAAGCGCCTGGTTTTGCTGGGCCAACACCGTCGGGCGTAAAAGTTGTTGGCTCGTAAAGACCACTCCAGTCGTGAGCAGTACCAACAAGAAGCAAAAGCCGACACTAAACAAGAGTCTAGTGCGGATCGACTTGGATCGTTTGAGTTGCTGACTAGGCGGCTGCATTATGGGGATGGTTTTCGCCTTGCGGAGATCGGCTTTACCGTTTGTGGGGAGGTGTGGAGGGCTACGCCCTCCACACCTCCCCACTGGGATGGTGGGGGGTTTGCGGGGGCCATGCCCCCGCGCCCCCAGCACAGCAGCGGCAAACTATAAAGCGGTTACTACCCATCCCAGTGTAGCAGAAACAGAGAACCGAGAAGGGGAGGGGTTTAGGGAGGGCGAAGCCCTCCCCGAAAACTCATCATGCCATCCTGGAGGTTCCAAAAACATTACCTGAAGAACTATAGGAAACAGGCATAAGATTCAGGCTATAATACCACCATCATATATTCGCTAAATACCCCATTCCTCTGTTCCTCTGTTCTTCTGTTCTTCCGTTCTCGCTTACCAAAGGCTCTTATGTCGGCACTGCGCAAACATTGGGAAATTCGTTCGCCCGCGCCGGAGGCGTTCATCAGCGCCACGGGGCTTAGCCCGTTACTGGCGAATCTGCTCTACCACCGCGATCAGCGCGATCCGGCGGCGGTGGCTGCCTTTCTCGCCGCCGATGCGCGGCCCACCCTGCACGATCCCCTGCTGCTGCGCGGCATGGCTGCGGCGTGCGAGCGTATCAGTCGCGCCATCGCCAACGCCGAGCCGATGGCCGTCTATGGTGATTTTGACGTGGACGGAGTTACGGCGGTGACGCTGCTCGTCCAGGCGCTGAGCGCAATGGGGGCCACCATTCGCCCCTACATTCCCCATCGCACCCGTGAGGGCTACGGGCTGAACCGCGCCGCCGTGTCCCATTTGGCGGAAGAAGGGGTGCGCCTGTTGCTCACCGTGGATTGTGGCATTAGCAATGTTGAAGAGGTGGCGGAAGCACAGCGCCTGGGACTGGATGTGATCGTCACCGACCACCATCACCCGCCCGCCACCTTGCCCCCGGCGCTGGCGATTATCAACCCGAAGCAGCCTGAGTGCCCCTACCCCTTCAAAGATCTCGTCGGCGTCGGCATCGCCTATAAGTTGGTGCAAGCCCTGGTGCGACGCGGGCACAGCCTCGGCGGGCTGCGCGGGCGCGACCTGCTCGATGTCGTCGCCTTAGGCACCGTCGCCGACATGGGCCCGCTGCGCGACGAGAATCGGGTGCTGGTACGCTTGGGCCTCAATGCACTCAACACCACCCAGCGCCCCGGCATCCAAGCGCTCGTGCGTGTCGCGGGCCTCCAATTGGGCCGCGTCACCGCCAGCGACATTGGCTACATGCTGGGGCCGCGGCTCAACGCCGCCGGGCGGCTCGACGATGCGGTGCGCGCCTACCACCTTCTTTTGGCGCCCACGTTGGCCGAAGCCAACACGTTAGCCGATGAACTCAACACGGCCAACCGCGAGCGCCAAGCGCTTACCAAACAGGTGCAGGAGAGCGCCCGTGAACTGGCGGCGGCCACGGGCCGTGACCAGCAGCGCATCGTCGTGCTCGCCGACGAGTCCTTTCCGGCGGGCGTGGTCGGCTTGGTCGCCGGTAAACTCGCCGAAGAGTGGGGCCGCCCCGTCCTGTTGCTCGAACGCGGCCCCACTCAATCACGCGGCTCGGCCCGCTCTGTCCCCGGCTTCAGCCTGATTGAAGCGCTCACCAGTTGTCACGAGCTCTTCGTGCGTTTTGGTGGCCATGCTGCCGCTGCCGGTTTTACCATCGAAAACAGCAAGATTCCCGATCTCGAAACACGCCTGCTGACCCTCGCTGCGCACCAACTCAGCGCCGAAGGGGTGCAACCCACGCTGACAATTGACGCGACCGTGCCGCTCGACGTCCTGAATTGGGAACTCCTGAGCGAACTGGAGCAACTGGAACCCTTCGGCCAAGCCAACCCGACCCCCACGCTGATGAGCAGCGGGGTAACGGTGGTAGATGCCCGCCCGCTTGGGGCGCAGGGGCACCATTTGCGCATGGTATTGCGCCAAGCTTCAGGTCAAACCGTCGAGGCTATCGCTTTCCGCATGGGCCACCTTGCCGATGCGCTGCGTCGCCACCCGCAGATTGATGTCGCCTACCACCTCGAAGTCAACGAATGGAACAATGAGCGGCGTCTGCAACTCAACGTGCGCGACTTCCGGCGGGCGCAGCCAGCGGGGGAAGGGTGAGCGCGGGAGCCAAGTTCCCGCGCTCGTTCTCCTTCTAGGGTTTAGCGGCGGACAGAACATGTGCCCCGCAAGCTACGAATAGGTGGTGGGGATGCCCCGCATGGCCCTCACCCCCTGTCCCCCTCTCCCGCAAGCGTTTAAGGGCGGACAGAACATTTGCTCGGCAAGTCACGGATAGGTGATTGGGATGCCACGGATGGCCCTCACCCCCTGCCCCCTCTCCCACGTTGTGGGAGAGGGGGGAAGAGATCGAGATTCCTGGCGTTGCAATGCGATTCCAGAAGGGGGCGCACACGTTTTCTGTCCGCCCTTAAACGCTTGCGGGAGAGATTCTTTTGCTGAAAGGTTATAGCAGATCCAGGTAAACCTTATGGTTGTGCCCACCGCCCTTACGCCAAGCCCTCTACAAGCGCTCGTCGCCATTGCCGAGCCAACGCATGGTTCGGACGCATTTGATCTCTCCGGCGAAGTGGCGCTGATCCGCATGGCCTTGGGCGAATTGCCCACCGTCGTGCTCCCTGCGCCCTGCACCGGCGAACGGGCAACGCTGGTTGCGCTCGCGGCGGGCTTGCGGGCGGGGGCCGCCATCTTCTGGCTGGTGGCACCAATGGGCTACCAACAAAGCGCACCATGCGTCTATCTGGAGCAACCCGACGGCACCGCGTTGCCCATGTCGGCCTACGCCCTAGCCGACTTCATCGTGCGCAACACCGGTGCCGCGCCACGCCTCTTGCTACTCACGGCGGGCAATCAGGCTACGCCAGCCGCCACGACCACCCATCTTGCCACCTTTGCACAGACTATAGCTCACCACGGCATCCCTTGCGTCTTGACACTCCCCACAGCGTGGGGCGACATGGAGAGTGCGCCGTGGATCGTGCCGCTACTCACCGCCCTCGAAAGCGGTCAAGCGCCCTTAGCCGCCCTACCGGAGCGCTTGCGGGGGCGGGTGGGCTTGTTTCGGGGTGGCTAGTGCTCATGCCCATGGTTGGCGTGGTATTATAGGTACAAAGCCGAGTTACAACTGTAATCCTACGGAGTACGCCCGTGCCCCTTCCCCGCCATGCGGTGATTCTTGCGGCTGGCGAGTCGACGCGCACGCGCCCGTTGACGTTGCAGCGCCCGAAGCCGCTTATTCCACTCCTTGATCGCCCGTTGCTGGCCCATATTCTGGATGAACTGGTGGGTATTGTCGAGCGGGTAACGCTCGTGGTAGGCTATCGCGCCGATCAGGTCGTTGCTGCGTTTGGCGCTGAATATCGTGGCATGCAGTTGCGTTATATGCGCCAAACGGTCGTCAATGGCACAGCGGGCGCACTGTTGGCCGCTGCGCCGATTGATGAACCCTTTTTTTTGCTCTATGGCGATAATCTGGTCGCCCGCGAGGACATCGTGGGGGTGGCGCAGGGTCGCTATGGCGTCGCCGGGCTGCCCGTGGCCGATGCGCGCACCTTTGGCGTGCTGCAGATCGAGCATGGCAGCGTCGTAGGCATTCTAGAGAAGCCCGCCGATCCGCCGCCCAACGCGCTGGCCAATCTGGGCATTTATTGTTTCGATGCGGCGGTCTTTCCGCTGCTTGCGCAGATCGCGCCTTCGCCCCGTGGCGAACTGGAGCTAACCGACCTGATTGGCGCGTTGGCGGCCACGAATCCCGTCCACCCCCACGTCTGCACGGGCTACTGGGTACCGGTGGGCAACCCGTGGGAGGCCCTAGCCGCCGCGCAGTTTCTTGCGGCGCGCCACAACGCGAGCCAGTGCTACATCCACCCCAGCGCCCAAATTCACCCCAGTGCGCAGATTGTCGGCCCGAGCGTCATTGGCCCCAACGTGATCATTGAGGCCAATGCGATCATCAATGCCTCCGTGCTTACGCAAGGGGTCACGGTATGCACGGGGGCCGTTGTCAGCGCCTCGTGGCTCGATGAGGGGGCTAAGGTTGGCGCGGAGGCGGTGTTGCACGCCATGCACCGCGACGAACTTCAGCCCAGCGCCGAGCTACGCGGCACGCTCAAGCGCGCCACGCTCATCACGCGTGGGGCCATTGTGGGCCACCAAGCCACCGTGTCAGCAGAAGCGCAGGTGGCCGCGGGGAGCATTGTTGGCGCTGCGCATGGCAGTGGCTAAGACCCTCACACCAACTCGACGTACTCCTGCTTCACCAACTCGTCCTCGCTGATGCCCGCAATGGCCATGAGCTCGCCGATGAGGTTGGCGCGCGTGGCGGCATCGCGACTGCTCCAAGTGCGCGATTTGATCTCGAGGTATGGCCCGGCATCGCTTGCACCGCTGGCGAGGGTGTCGAGATTGAGCGCAAAATCGTGTTCTTTGTAGAGAATGCGCCAACGTTTGCGCCGCTTCTCGATCTCGACGTGGCGTTCCGGCTGGAAGTACTCGCGGTAGAAGCGTGCCGTGTGGTCGGCGGAGGCGGTGTAGCGCGCCCGCGAGAGCACCATCGCCAGCGGGTACTCGCCGCGCACCGCTTCGGCCACGAGCGTAATGGTGTACTTGGGTTCGGGGCGCGCCCCGGGATCGGTGCGGTGATCCTCGCGGATGCGTAGCCGTTCGTGGCTCTTAAAGAAGAAGTAGGTGTCGTACTGCGTGCGTACGCTGTGCTTGCTGATGCTCACCTCGGGGTGTTCCAGCAGCGCATGCAGCTTCGTTTCACTCGTGGCCCCCACGCGGGCTTTGACCTGAATCTCGAAGATTTCGTCGGGCTGTACGCCGCCTAAGGCGATGATCTTGGCCAAAACGTCGCTCTCGCGGTGGGCGAGGAAGGTGTTGATGCCTTCGGCGATGCTCTGAGCGCGGTGCAGGATGTCGGCTTCGTCGAGGCTCAAGAGTTGCTGTTCGCGCATGAGCATGCGCCCATCCACAATGACATCGCGCACATCGGAAGCGCGCGCACTATAGACCAAGTGCGAGTAGATCGCATCGGGGCTGTAGGTGTAGCGCGGGGCGCTGTGCAAGCGCCCCAAGCCCACCACGGCAACGTCGGCGCGTTTGCCCACTTCGAGGGTACCGATGATCTGGTCGAGGTGAATCGCCTTGGCCCCCCAACATGTCGCCAACGCCAGCGCCTCACGCGCCGGCACCGCCGTTGGGTCGCCACTGACGCCCTTGGGCAGCAGGGCGGCCAACTGGATCTCGGTGAACATATCCTGATCGTCGTTGGATGCCGGGCCGTCGGTGCCGAGGCCGACGCGCACGCCGGCGTCAATCAGGCGACGGTAGGGCGCAATGCCGCTGGCCAGCTTGAGGTTGCTCGTCGGGCATGGCACCGCCCCGACCCGCGCCTCGCGCAGCAGGCGAATGTCATCTTCGGTGGCGTGGACGCAGTGGGCCGCGATGCAGGGCACGTCGAAGGCACCAACGCGCTTCGCGTAACGGATCGGCGTCACTTCGCGCTCGCGGATGCTCTCATCCACCTCGTGCGCCGTCTCGGAGAGATGGGTGACGAGCGGCACACCAAAGCGGCGACAGAGCGCCGACGCCTCTTGGTAGATGCGGTCGGTGCAGGTATAGGGCGCGTGGGGCGCGACGGTGGGCACAATGCGCGGATGGTCGCGCCATGCCTCAATGAAACGGCGCGCCCGTTCCAGCCCCTCGTCGAAGGATTTCGCATCAGGCGTCGGCAGACGCATCACCGTCTGCCCGCAGATCGCCCGCATCCCCGCTGCATCGGCGGCACGGGCCACCTCCTCCTCGAAGTAGTACATGTCCACAAACGTGGTCGTACCGCCGCGCAGCATTTCGGCACATGAAAGCAGGGTGCCCACGTAAGAAAAGTCAGCATCGACAAACTGGCTTTCGACGGGAAACATATAACCAAAGAGCCAGACATCAAGTTGCTGGTCGGCGACCATGCCACGCAGCAAGCTCATCGGCACATGGGCGTGGCCATTGATCAGCCCGGGAATGATCGCGTGGCCGCTGCAATCACGCGTCTCCTTGGCCGTGTAGTGTTCCGCCAACTCAGACGCGGGGCCAACGGCAACGATCTGGTTGCCCTGGATGGCCACCGCCCCTTGGGGGATGATAGTCCACGCGGCATCCATCGTCACCACGGTGCCATTCATGAGGAGCAGATCTATGGTTGCTGACATAAGAGCTTCCTTCGTTTGGTAGAATTTTTTGGTTATCAACACGGGTGTGACCAAAATGTGTGGGTAGGGTGCGCGAGGGAACCTGGTTCCCTCGCATCCTCCCCCCGTCCAAAGAAGTGTAGGGCATCGCCCTACAGATTCCAGTCACACCCTATTAACACCATACCACTCTTCAATACCTTCGCCAAATCACGCCGCAATAAGGGATGGGGGCTTCAGCCCCGTTACCAGGAGCATACGGGGCTGAAGCCCCTACTACGAACCAGGCAGATTGTCAATCGAGCTTGAAACCATCCCTCAGGGCCGGTTTTGGCGAGGATGTTGAAAATAGCTGTTTATGGCGCTCACCGAAACTCATGCGCCCCAATATCCTCGCGGAACATGCGTCCGGGAAAGGTGATGCGTTCGGCGTTGAGCAGGGCGCGCCCGCGTGCGCCCGCGAGGGTGGCGCTGCTGGCAACGACGGCGGCGACATGGCCGCCAGTAACATACGTGGCAGCGGATTTGAGGCTGCTACCGCCGCGCAACAGTGCTGCGAGGCCACCACCATGGCTGGAGGGCATGTAGCGCATCGCACCAGGGTTTTGCGTTTGGCTATGAAAGACGAGAATGCCCGGATCAACGTCGCTTAGGCCCTCCACTGCGGCCCCGATCGGAAAGTGGTGCGGGTAGCCCTGAGCGACTAAACCAAGCGCTACCACTGCTTCGTCGCGCCAGCGTGGGGCGGGCAAGGCGGCAAGGCGGTGGGCTACCGCCGCTTCGAGCAGGGGCACCAGATCGTCGTCGAGGCGGGGCAAAACGACTTGCGCTTCCATATCGCCCAGACTAGAACGCAACGCCACCACGCGCGGCCCTTGGTCGGTGATGAGGCAGTCAACGCCCAAGAAGCCCCAGTAAGGAATGTGTTCCAGTGAGAGCGCCGCCACGAGCGGTTGGATAATCTGGCTGTTGATGTGCGCCCCGAGGCGTTGACTATAGACGGAGTTGTTACAAATCGCCCCCATGCCCGGCGCAGCGGGGCTGTCGGGATCGGGGCCAAGTTGGTCGTAAATGCGTGCGGGCAGGAGGGGAATCGCGTTGCTGCCATCGGTAAGCGCACTCATACGCACGACAATGCCGGGGCGATGCTCTTCGATCACGACGCCTGCCACCGGCCCGCTCAGCGAGGCGTCGGCAAACATGGTGCGTAACGCTTCCAGGGCGCTGTAGCGATCACTATACACGCCCTCCCCATGCTCGGGCTGGTCGGCACGGATAATGACGGGCAAGGGTTGCGCCGCAAGGTACTTCTCGGCAGTGGCGAGATCGCTACAGACACGCCCACGGAGGAGGGGCAGGCGGTGGCGTTCGAGCAGATTGCGGGCGAAACAGCGGCTCTGTTCGAGTTGCACGGCCCGTTGAGCTGGCCCACAGACGCCGATGTGCATCGTCACCACCTCATCCACCAACCCCGCCGCCAGCGAGCTACTATCGGCGGGCACGATCAGATCCACGCCCTCGTCGAAGGCCCAGCGCGCCACCTCGACCGCGTTGGTCGGATCGATTTCGACCATAGGGGCCAGTTGGGTTGCCCCGCCATTGCCAGGGGCGACAAAGACATCGGCGCTCGCACTATTGAAGAGCTTCCAGACAAGCGCGTGGGCGCGCCCGTCGCCGCCAAGAACAAGGATTTTCATGGAGATTTACCGATGGCGGGATGCGAGATGTGCGAAGCGTGAGGCGTGAGGCGCGAAGCGTGAGGCGTGAGGCGTGAGGCGTGAGGCGCGTGGCGCGTGGCGTGAGGCGTGAGGCGTGAGGCGTGAGGCGCGAGACGCGAGACGCGAGGCCCGAGGCGCGAGGCGCGAGGCCCGAGGCCCGAGGCGCGTGGCCCGAGGCGCGTGGACCGAGGCCCGAGGCCCGAGGCCCGAGGCCCGAGGCGCGTGGCCCGAGGCGCGTGGCGCGTGGCGCGTGGCGCGTGGCGCGTGGCGCGTGGCGCGTGGCGCATCCCGCCTCACGCAATCCCGCATCCCGCATCCCGCATCCCACATCCCGCATCCCCGCATCCCCGCATCCCCGCCTCCCGCATCCCCGCATCCCGCCTCACGCATCCCGCATCCCGCCTCCCGCCTCCCCGCATCCCGCCTCACGCATCCCCGCATCCCCGCATCCCCGCCTCTCGCCTCCCGCATCTTCGCACCCTCGCACCCCTACGCCGCCGTCGCGGCGGCAATCAGGTTCCTCAGCAGCATCATGTTGGTGACGGGGCCGGTGCCGCCGGGGACAGGGGTGATCGCACCGGCAACTTCAACGACTGCGGCGAAGGCAACATCGCCGACAAGGCTGCCGTCGGCGCTGACGTTGGTGCCAAAATCAATCACGGTCGCGCCGGGTTTGATCATGGCGGCGGTGATCAGGCCCGGGCGACCCGCCGCGACACAGACAATGTCGCACTCGCGGAGGACGCCAGCGAGATCGCTGGTGCGCGAGTGGCAAATGGTGACGGTCGCATCGGCTTGGACGAGCAGTTGGGCCATGGGGCGGCCCACAATGGCACTGCGCCCGACGACGGCGGCGCGTTGGCCGCGCAGGGTGATCTTATGGCGGCGCAAGAGTTCCATGCCGCCAGCGGGCGTATTGGGAATCATGCAGGATTGGCCCTGGGCGAGCAACCCGGCATTGATCGGATGCACGCCATCAACATCTTTGCGATGGTCAAGCGCGAGAATCGCGCCCGTGGCATCCAGATGGTCGGGCAGGGGCATCTGGATCAGGACGCCGTCTATATTGGGCTGACGATTGAGCTTCGTAATGGCAGCCACCAGATCACTTTGCGTCGTTGTAGCAGACAACAATTCAGGCTGGAAGGTCACCCCGACACTCGCGCAGAGCTTGCCCAGCGTGCGCACATACCGCGTAGAGGCAGGATCATCGCCGACTTGGACAACCGCAAGGCCGGGGGCACGGCTCAGTTGGACGGTCAGGGCCGCGATCGCCGCTGTGGCTTCGCGGCGCAGTTCTTGCGCCAAAGCGCGACCATCGAGCATATTCGCAGACATGCGCACCTCACTGGTTAATGCGACTACGCACAATTTTTACCACCCCATCAACCTCTTCGCTGAGGCCAATCGCCAGATCGGCGATGTGGGCGCGCGTCTCGTGGACGTAGAGCTGATCATCAAGGCCCGCGAGGTTGATTTCGATGTTGAGGATGGCGCTCTGGACAGTAGCGCGGGCGAGAAGGGCAGCGACACCGATGTCGCTGACGATGAGCCGCCCGACGTGGGGAGCAAGGGCGGTGCAGAGCGGCAGAATCGCAGCGGTGACTTGGGCGGCGCGCAGGGGCACCTCGGCAGCTTGACGCGTCACATGCTGAATAGCGGCCTTGCGGGTTGCCGCATCGGCCTCGGTGGTGCGGGGCAGTTTATAGGCAGCCGAGAGACGGCCAAAGACCTCAATATCCTCATCGGCCAGCATTTGCAGCTCGCGGCGCAGCGTCTCGGCGCGATCATGAATGGAGCGCACCTCCTCTTCGATCGCGGCGAACTGCTTTTTGCCTCTGGTGAGGGCACAGACCATGCTCACCAGGCCGGCGGCCATCGCGCCGGAGAGCGCCGCGACGCTGCCCCCACCGGGGGTTGGGGCGCTCGATGCCAGTGTATCAAGGAACGAGCCGAGCGTTTGGGTCTCGAGTGGCTCGGACATGGGCATACTCCTTCGCGGTAGCTCCGCGTCATTGAACGATCGGGCATCGTTCGTCTACAGTTCATTATACCAATCTGCTGTGGGGATGGGGCAACTGTTTACCCTTCACCTAGAACCACGTCAAAGTTGTTGGAACTGCGCCCCAAACTTTCATTTTTATGGCTTTTTGGCGACTTCGCCGCCAAAAAGCCATAAAAAAAAGCGCAGTAGCGCAAAAGTAACGCTGTAGCCCCTCCCCATCGGGCGGCTGGCTTCGGCAAACTGGCTTCGGCAGATCAGTCACCAAGCCACTGGCTCCCGTTGCGAACCCCCTGAAGCTGGTTGCTGAACCTGCTTCAGCAGGCTTGGGAGGCGTAGCCGGAGGCTTCAGCCCCCAGGCGGGAGGGGAGACGCCCACCGCGTAACTTTTGCGCCATTGCGTTTTAAGACATGGTTCATAGTTACTTTACAGTTTAGTGCCACGCACCGCTTTCTGATGCGCTCGGGCTGACCCCTGAAACCTGACCCCTGAAACCTTGTCTAAGCATTATTGCCTCTCCTCCGCCGCCCCGCATCCTCGCGTCTCCACATCCCCGCATCCTCGCGTCCCCGCCTCACCTCTTCCGCCAAGGCCGCCATGCATGCTTGGTGCCCTTACGGGTTTGGTTTTGGGCCGCATCAAGGAGCGCGGCGGCACGTTCACGCCCGACGCGCAGTGATTCGTCGGCCAATTCTTTCAGGCGTTCGCCGTCAATGATTTCACCTTCGGCAAACCAGCGCCACGCAATAGTGCCAGTGGTATAGGTTCCCGCGTAAGCCACGGCAACTTTGGGCAGGACGCCCCAGAAGGGAATGAGGCCGATGAGGGTGCGTGCGACTTGGCGCCAGATGAAGCCGGCCCCAACGACGGGAATAATTTCGGCCATCCGCGACTGGAAGTCGGCGGCGGCACCGTGGGCGAGCGCCAGACGATAGACCATCAAAGCTTGATTTTTGGTCAGTACCAAAATATCGGCGGCAGCGAAGGGCACGGAGAGAATCGGGATCTGTTCGGGAATAGCGCTTGCCAGGGCGTAGCTGGAATTAACGAAGGAGATAGAAGCAACCAACTCTCGGGCATAGGTAGGGCGCAACGCGGGTATGGCGCGTGCCGCCGCAAGACGCAGATCTTCGGGGAGGCGTTCGATGAGCGCCGCGCTTAACGCTTCGGCAGCCTGGGGGGCGTTGAGGTCGGGCAGAATGACGACACGGGCCTGCGCGAACTCGGGGCGCAGCGGGCCAGGATTGTCGGGCACAGCGATGCCGCAGATGGCGATAACCGTGGGAATGGCTAAGCGTGCGAGTTGGTGCAAGGTAGTTGTCGTTTCGGCAGCGAGCGGCTGCTGGCCATCCACCAGAATTAGGAAAAGATTTGCCTGACGTAACGGATTATTTTCATCAAGCGGAGCAAATTCTGCGCCAGACAGAGGGTAGTGGAACAAGGGATCGGAACCATGTGGCCCGAAACGGTGCGTCCCGATGGTATGCAGCAACGCAGCTACCTGTTGGAAGAGTGGGCGTGATCCCAAAACGGCAATCTGCGGGGCGCGTTCACACTCCTCTTGGATGGCGCTTACGTCCAGTTCGCCAATGGTGCTAAAGGCAACTCCGATGTTATTCCAGTTGGATTTACTCATGTTGTAACCAAGTTACGCCTTCAGGTGGGGGGTTGGGGGAGGCTTCGCCTCCCCCAAGAAACCTCTTCTTGTGGCGTGTTGGCGGCCAGATCGGAAGAGCGT
>RSAS01000878.1 GCA_003934145.1 Candidatus Viridilinea halotolerans
TTCACGCTTCACGCTTCACGCTTCACGCTTCACGCTTCACGCTTCACGCTTCACCGCACCTCCCGCCACAAGGCCAACATCTCATCAAAGGAACAAGCGCTGATCTTGCGCCCTTGGGCAGTGATCTGCGCTTCAAAGAGGGTGAAGCGGCGGCGGAACTTGGCGTTGCCGTCGTGCAGCGCATGTTCGGCATCAAACTTGAGCCAATCGGCAAGGCGCGTCAGCACAAAGAGCAGGTCGCCAAACTCCTCAGCGCAGTGAGCGGTGTCGCCTGAAGCGGCGGCGGCGCTGAGTTCATCAAGTTCTTCGTGCAACTTGGCCCAGACCTGCGCCTGCGTCTCCCAATTGAAGCCACTGCGCGCCGCCTTGCGCCCAATGGCTTGTGCGGCGGCGAGAGCGGGCAGCGTGGGCGGCACACCATCGAGGGCGCTGTGGCGCGTGCGCCCCTTGGCCGCCAACTCAGCGGCCTTGATCTGCTCCCAGGTCTGCTTCACCGCCCCGGCACCGTCCACGCGCTGCGCGCCAAAGACGTGGGGGTGGCGGCGGATGAGTTTGGCACTGGCCTGCGCCAAGACATCCTCAAACGCGAAATGGCCCGCTTGGCGCGCCATTTCGCTATGGGCCATAATGTTGATCAAGAGATCGCCCAGTTCCTCGCTGAGCGCTTCCATGTCATGATTATTGAGCGCCTCCAGCACCTCGTGCGCCTCCTCGAGCAGCGTAGGGCGCAGGGCTTGGTGGCTCTGACGGACATCCCAGGGGCAACCTGCCGGGCCGAGCAGGCGCGTCATCACCCAATGCAGCGCCTGAGCGCTACGCTGGTCAGCGGCAAGAGCCAGGGGCGCAAGGTGGACAAGGATCGTCTGGCAGGCAGGCAGCACCGCCGTAGCGAGATCAGCCAACATCAACTCCACCGTAGCGACACAGCCCCCAGCGGCATCAAGGCTCGCTAGGCGCAACGGATGCGCCTGGGGGTAGCGCGTGGTGAGCAGCGGCACGAGGCGCGCAGGCAACTCCGGGGCCGTTGCGGGCCACCAGACGAGCGCCGCGACCGTAGGTTGTAGCGGGAAGGGCAGCACCGGCGGCACATACGCACCCAAGCCCTGCGTCACAACCCAGGGTTGCACGCCACCCTCCGGCGCGGGCATAACCACATCGGGCGGTTGGGCCGTCGCGCAGAGCGCCGCGCCATTCCAGAGTTGCAACCCGGCGTGCGCCTCTAGCCCGAAGAGTGAAGCTGCAAGATCAAGGAGCTGACCGGATGTCAGGAGATGTGTTGAGGATTGCATGTCATTATCTAAAATATTTATCACGTCATCATCTTTGTAACCAAAATGTGTAGCTAGGGTGCGCGAGGGAACTTGGTTCCCTCGCATCCTTCATCAGTCCTATTGGGTGTAACCAAAATGTGTAGCTAAGGTGCGCGAGGGAACCTGGTTTCCTCGCATCTTTCATCAGTCCTAAGGGTTGTAGGGCATCAAGATGTATGCTGATTGGGGTTATCTACAGCCAAGCCTTCGGCTAATGCAGCATGTATCAATGTGGCGCTTAACCAACACACCACTATCGGCGTAGAATATGGCCATTATGCCCGTTCCGTGCGATCTTCGTCAATAATCTGTGACAGGGGTGTTCCCGCAGGCATCGTCTTCCAGAGGGCATCAAGTGCTTCCTCAGTCAATGGTTGCAGGTCTTCCGAAATGATTTCGGGGGGCGTTTGTAAACCAGCCGCAAGCATCAACGCATCAATGGCGGCATCATCACGTAAGGCACTGACTATTGCTGCCTGCTGATCCATCTGAACAATCAAACTTTGGATAAGGGCGTTAATTGTGGTGCCTTGTGCTTGGGCAATGCGGCGAGCGCGAGCGGTAGTCGCCGCATCGAGTTCAACCATAACGGTGGTATCCATAACCTTAACCTCCTTCACACCAATTGGTGCAATGGGTAGCGGTAGATGTTGTCAATATTACATCCCCTCCGGAAACGGCAGGGGCACATCGTTGGGGTTAAAGTTGGGCGCAAACTCGAGTTCGCCGCTAGCTTCAACATCTTGGCGCAGTTGGGCATACCAAGGGAGGAAGGACTGCTCGAAGTAGCTTTGGGCCTCGGGGTCGGCGCTGAGTTGCTCAAAGCTGCTAAAGGCGCGCTCTGGGTCACGTTCGAGCACTTCGACAATATGCACCCCAATGCGGCTGACAACAAGGATCGGGGTATTGAGTTGGGCCGTAGCGACCGCCTCGTCATACTCAGGGACGTAGCCACCGGCGGTGTGCCAGCCGCGGTCGCCACCCGCATCGGCGGTGGTGCTGTCGAGCGAATGTTCGCGTGCGAGCGTGGCGAAATTGGCACCATCCGCCAACTCAGCCAGCAGTTGCTCGGCCAACGCCTGATCGTCCACAAAGATCTGGCGCGTCCAACTCATTGGTGCGCGTGTGTTCTGTGCAATCACCGCCATGCTCAACTGCTCTTGGGCACTCTGCAGGCGCAGGTCGGTGGTGGGCGCAAAAGGCGCTTCGGCATCAACGGAGGTCGTCGCCAAGAGTTGGGCATCGAGGGTGGCTGCATCAATGCCAATCCCGTGTTGGCGCCCATAGCGTTGCAGCAACAGATCCTGCAGCATGCGTTCAAAGATCTGATTACGCACATCAAAATCGGCGGCCAACTGCTCGATTTCGGCCTGTGATTGGCCTTGAGCCAGCATCATGGCCAAATCCTGGCCCAGGTCGCGCTCCATGCGTTGGGCAAAATCGGCGGCGGTATAGGCATGGCCATCCAGCCGAAAGATCACCGGACTGCCCGCGGCGGACATAAGCGCCTGGCCGTTCTGGGTACTCTGGCAGCCTACGAGCAGGAGCATGACGAAAAGCAACGTGACGATGCGCATGTTAAGACTCCCTGATCTCATGTTGACGGGGTTTAGGGAAGCGGAAACTTTTAAGCATCCCAGCAGCCTGTCATGCTGAGCGCAGCGAAGCATCT
>RSAS01000551.1 GCA_003934145.1 Candidatus Viridilinea halotolerans
GTTGCCATGCGATTCCAGAAGGGGGCGCACACGTTTTCTGTCCGCCCTTAAACCGACGGGGGTGCGGGGGCAGGGCCACCGCAAAACCACCCCGCCCGACGGGGGTGCGGGGGCAGGGCCACCGCAAAACCACCCCGCCCGACGGGGGCGCGGGGGCAGGGCCCCCGCAAAACCACCCCCCCCGACGGGGGCGCGGGGGCGGACAGAACATTCGCTCGGCAAGTCACGGATAGGTGATTGGGATGCCACGGATGGCCCTCACCCCCTGCCCCCTCTCCCACGTTGTGGGAGAGGGGGGAAGAGATCGAGATTCCTGGCGTTGCCATGCGATTCCAGAAGGGGGCGCACACGTTTTCTGTCCGCCCTTAAACCGACGGGGGCGCGGGGGCTTGGCCCCCGCAAAACCACCCCGCCCGACGGGGGCGCGGGGGCTTGGCCACCGCAAAACCACCCCGCCCGACGGGGGTGCGGGGGCAGGGCCACCGCAAAACCACCCCGCCCGACGGGGGCGCGGGGGCAGGGCCACCGCAAAACCACCCCGACGGGGGCGCGGGGGCAGGGCCACCGCAAAACCACCCCCCCCGACGGGGGCGCGGGGGCTTGGCCCCCGCAAAACCACCCCCCCCGACGGGGGCGCGGGGGCTTAGCCCCCGCAAAACCACCCCGACGGGGGCGAACCCCGTTCGCCCCCGTCAACCAAAGACTTAACAGCCATGTCAAGCATAGCAAGGGGAAATTTAGCGGTGCGTTAGCTCTAGCTTGTACAAAGCGTAGCATAGCGCTGAAGTTTCTACTAAGAGTGTCCTGAGCATGACTGAATTCCCACGGGTCGCCGCGCTCTCGCGCCGCGAATTTTTGTTCACTGCGGCGCACACGACATTGGCCGGGTTGCTGTTGGCCTACGGCATGGCGGGGCAGCAGTTGGCGGCGCCTTTTGCGGAAGTGAGTGGACTGGCTTTGCCTGAAGATGGCGCGGGGGCGCAGGCGCAGGTGTTGATCCTGAATAATCCGGCGGCGCAACCCAATTTTAGCGCCTATTTGGGCGAAATCTTGCGCACAGAGGGTTTTCTGAGCCTGCGTCGTCTGCCGCTTGCCGCGTTGGATGGCCAGGCGCTGGCGAGGGTGCAGGTGGTGCTGCTGGGCGCTGGGCGGCTGCACACGAGTGCGTTGACGCTCTTGCGCGAATTTGTGGCTGGCGGCGGGGTGTTGGTGGGCTTCCAGGCCGATGCGCAACTGGATGATCTCTTCGGTATTCACCATGTCGGCACAACGCTGCCGGGCGATTACCTGCGTGTGTTGGCCAACCATCCGGCGTTGGCTGGGTTTGCCAGTACGCCGCTGCAGGTGCATGGGCCGTGTAGCCGTTTTGACCTGAATGGCGCAACACCGCTGGCTACCAATCTGGCAGGAGCGCCATTGGTGGCTTGGCAACGCTTCGACGCGGGCCAGACGCTCTATTGGGGCTACGATTTGGCGCGCTGCGTCGCGTTGCTGCGCCAAGGCAACCCAGACCGGGCCGGCCAAGAGCGCGATGGGATGGATGGCATTCGCGCCGCCGATCTTTTTGTGGATTGGATCGATCTGGAGCGCATTGCCGTCCCCCAGGCAGATCAGCAGCAGCGCATGCTGGCTGCCTTGCTGGAGGATCTGGTGGCCGCGACTGGCCCGCCGTTGCCGCGCCTCTGGTACTTCCCCGCCGGTGCGCCCAGTGTGCTGGTAGCGACCGGCGATGCTCATGGCAGTCGCGTGAGCCACATTGAACAACTGGTGGGCGCAGTCGAGCAGCAGCAGGGCACGGTCTCGATCTACTATACCCCCCCGCCGGTTGATCTGCTCGGGCGGGAGCGCCGTCGTTCGCGCTGGGCCTTGAGCGAATTGCCCGCCGTAGGCTCACGGCTGCGCGGCGCCGACCCGTTGCCCGCGCCGAGCCAAGTGGCGGCGTGGCGGGCGCGCGGCCATGAGTTTGGCATGCATCCCTACGTCGAAGCGGGCCTTGCCGTGGGCTACAATGCCTACTGGAACGATTTTCTCAAGCATGGCTACGGGCCGCTGCCGCCGACAGTACGCACCCACCGTATCCTCTGGCATGGCTGGGTGGAAAATGCCCGCATTCAGGCGCAGTATGGCTTGCGCATGAATCTCGATCACTACCATTCGGGGCCAGTCGTGCGCCGCGCCGATGGAACGTGGGTTTATGGCTATCTGAGCGGCACAGGTCTGCCGATGCGTTTTGTCAATGAGGACGGGGCGCTTATGAGTGTCTACCAGCAGCCGACCCACCTTGTGGACGAGCATCTGATGCCTGTTTTTGACACCGGCTTTGAGGTGGGCTTGAGTGGGCGTGAGGCCACCACCGTTACATTGGAACAGATTGCGGCGAGCGTGCAGCACTACCCGGCGGCATTGGGCTTACAATGTCATGTCGATCCCTTCTCCAAGGGCGGGGAGATTGCGGCAACGGTGGCGACATGGCTCGCCGCGACGTTAGCGTTTGCTGCGAGCCAGGGATTGCCGATTCTGAGCGCTGAACGTTGGTTGGCTTTTGTCGAAGCGCGGGTAGCCATCCAGTGCTTGCGGCAGACGTGGGACGCAACGGGGCAACGTCTCACCATCGAACTTGATGTCCCAACCAACCCTGTTGGCCCGCCGATGCTCATGCTGCCCCTACGCCACGGCATCCGCGAGCTGCGCCAGTTCACCACCGCCACCCAGCCCGCAGGCGAACGGCGCATCCGCCTCGCCGGGCGCGACTATGCAGCCATAGCGCTTGCAGCAGGGCGGCAAAACGTCACGGCAGTGTACGGTTAGGGTTCAGGGTTTGGGGTTCAGGGTTCGGGGTTTGGGGGCACGGCCCCCAAGCAACCCCTCTGCCTGCTGGGGGGTTTGGGGGCACCGCCCCCAAGTACGCCCTCCGCCCGCTGGGGTTCATGGGCGGACAGAAAACGTGTGCGTCCCCTTCTGGAACCGCGTTGCAACGC
>RSAS01000843.1:0-5879 GCA_003934145.1 Candidatus Viridilinea halotolerans
CACAGGTCTTTGCTGATGGCGTTCCCGTGCAGAAGAGCAGACCTGTGAGGTCTTACAAGAAGGGGCAGCAGCGCCAGCGCGAGCAGGCGCACAATGCGACGCTGATACCGCCGCGTCAGCGGAGCAAACATGGTATGATACACGCCAGCCAGCCTTTCGCGTGGGTCGTTATGGTGTTGTATTACCCTCCATATACACCCTTTCGCGACGGCTGGCAAGTTTATACCAAAGCAGCAACGGCCATTCGGTCGGAATAACGAAGCGCCCCGGCAGCGGGGCGCTTTCTGATGCGCTCGACTAGTCCCTATGGTGCATCGGTGTCGTGTGAGTTGAAACCTTCAGGATGGCGGGATGGGTTTGGGGCTTTCAGGATACTGCTCTTTATTCAATTCTTTGGCGGTGCGGCGTAGGGGCACGGCGTTGCCGTGCCCTTCTTTGGCGGCAGATCACCCATAAACCAGCAATATCCTGCAGCAGCCCGAACGCAAAAGGGGCGCTGGGGGGAACCAAGCTCCCCCCAGCGCCCCTTTTGCGTTCGGGCTGCGCCCCAAACCCCACCCGACAGGGGATTGCTTCGGGGGCCATGCCCCCGTTCCCCCATTTCTTTGGGGGCTGCGCCCCAAACCTCACCCGACAGGGGGATGCTTCGGGGGCCATGCCCCCGTTCCCCCGCCGGAAGGTGACATCTTTCGGCTATCGGCTATCCCCTACGCTGCCCGGGCCGGCTTGTGTAGTTCCTCGGCACCTTCGGCGGCGTTCTCGATGCGCGCTACCGCTTCGCGCGGGTAGACGGCGCGGAAGAGGGCACGGTAGACATCCCAGCGGGCGAGGATTTCGGCGCCACGGGCGCTGTTGGTGAGTTCGACATGGCGCTTGAGCAGCGCCTGGACGCGCGCTTCGTCGCGGGGGCTCAGGGCGTTGAGTTCGATGAGCTGCGGGTTGTAGCGCTGGGCCAGGGTGCCCGCTTCGTCGAGGACGTAGGCGACGCCGCCGGTCATGCCGGCCCCGAAGTTGCGCCCGGTCGGGCCGAGGATGACGGCAGTGCCGCCGGTCATGTATTCGCAGCCGTGATCGCCGACACCCTCGACGACCGCCGTCGCGCCGGAGTTGCGGACGGCGAAGCGTTCGCCCACTTGGCCCGCTGCGTAGAGCTCGCCGCCCGTCGCGCCGTAGAGCAGCGTGTTGCCCGCGATGACGTTCTCGTGGGGCGCGAAGCGTGCCTTGGGATCGGGCGCGACGACGATAACGCCGCCGGCCATGCCTTTGCCGACGTAGTCGTTGGCTTCGCCGATGAGCATGAGGCTCATGCCAGGGGCGTTGAAGGTGCCAAAGCTCTGCCCGGCGCTGCCCTGGAGCTTGATGGTGATGGTGCCATCCGGTAGCCCTTTGTGGCCGTAGAGTTGGCCAATCGCGCCGGCAAGGCGCGTGCCGACCGAGCGTTCGCGGTTGCGCACGGTGTAGTTCAGCGTCACCGGCCCGCGGCCCGCTAGCGCGGCGCGCGTGTCGTGCATGATGCGGTCGTTGAGCGTCTCGACAACGGGCAGGGCATTGATCTGCCCGCCGTGGCGGATGGGCACGCCGCCAGCGAGGTGATCAGAGCCAATCACCGGCGTCAGGTTGAGCGTGTCGGCATCGCCTTTGCCGATCTTGCGCTGGCGCAGCAGGTCGCTGCGGCCCACTGCCTCGTCGAGCGAGCGCAGGCCGAGGCTGGCGAGCAGTTCGCGGATCTCTTGGGCCATGTAGCGGAAGAAGGCCATCACCATCTCCGGCTTGCCCGGGAACTTGGCGCGCAGCTCTTGGCGCTGCGTGGCAATGCCCACCGGACAGGTGTTGTTGTGGCAGGCACGCGCCATGATGCAGCCTTCGGCGACAAGCGCGGCGGTGCCGAAGGAGTATTCGTCGGCACCGAGCAGCGCGGCGATCACCACGTCGCGCCCGGTCTTCAGGCCGCCGTCGGCGCGGAGGCGCACACGGTCGCGCAGACCGTTGAGCACCAGGGTCTGCTGCGTCTCGGCGAGACCCAACTCCCAGGGCAGACCGACATTCTTGATGCTGCTGAGCGGGGCTGCGCCGGTGCCGCCGGAGTGGCCGCTGATCAGAATGGTGTCGGCGTAGCCTTTGGCCACCCCGGCAGCAATCGTGCCCACACCGGAGGTGGCCACCAACTTGACGCTGACGCGCGCACCCTGGTTCACTTGCTTGAGATCGTAGATGAGTTGGGCGAGGTCTTCGATGCTATAGATGTCATGGTGGGGCGGCGGGCTGATCAGCGCGACGCCGGGAACGGTGTGGCGAATACGGGCAATCTCTTCGTTGACCTTGTGGCCGGGCAATTGGCCACCCTCACCCGGCTTCGCGCCTTGGGCCATCTTGATCTGGAGTTCGACCGCATTGGCCAGGTAGGTCGGCGTGACACCAAAGCGCCCCGATGCCACCTGCTTGATGCGGCTAATGCGCTCATCCTGGTAGCGTGCATAATCCTCGCCGCCCTCACCGCTATTGGCCAGGCCACCCAGACGATTCATCGCAATCGAAAGCGTCTCGTGGGCTTCGGAGCTGGTCGAGCCATGGCTCATCGCGGCGGTGCTAAAGCGGCTCACAATCGTTTCAATCGGCTCGACCTCGTCGATCGGCACGGGCGCACCGGCGGGCAGGATCTCCATCAGATCACGCGGCTCGACGGGCGGGCGCTGATTGACCAGATCGGCATAGGTGCGATAGATCGCATAGCCCTCGGCGCTCACCCCCGGGCCTTGGCTATCGCCGGCCAGCGCGTAGGGGCTGCGCACCGCCTTCTGTAGTGCCTGAATAATCGGCGGGCTGAAGGCGTGGTACTCGCCATCCTTCTTATACTTATAGAGACCGGGATGGCCCAACGTCGGCGCGGCGACATTGAAGGCGCGGGCGTGGCGCTTGCGCATATCGCGCTCGATGCGCGCAAAACCCACCCCACCAATGCGCGTCGGCGTCTCGGTGAAGCAGTCGTCCACCAGTTTCTGATCGAGGCCCAGCACCTCGAAGATCTGGGCGCCGCAGTAGCTATCGAGCGTCGAGATGCCCATCTTCGACATAACCTTGAGCAGCCCCTTCTCGAGCGCATGGATGAAGTGCTGCACCGCCTCTTCGCCCAGAGTAAGCGCACGGGGATCGGCAGCATCCTTCGCTGCCAGTTCCGCCGTCGCCACCTTCTGGCGCAGCGCCTCGCGTTCGAGGGCCAAATGGCGCACACTGGCCAGCGCGAGGTAGGGGTTGACCGCTTCAGCCCCGTAGCCCGCCAGACAAGCGAGGTGGTGTACCTCACGCATCTCGCCCGTCTCGGCCACGATGCTACAGAGCGTGCGCAGGCCCGTGCGGATGAGGTGATGGTGGACGGCGCTGACGGCGAGCAGGATGGGAATGGGGGCCTGCTGCGCATTGATGGCACGGTCGCTAATAATCAGAATGCTCGTGCCGGCGCGCACCGCCGCCTCCGCCGCAGCGCGCAACTGCGTGATCGCGGTGGCGAGCGGCATGGTGAGCGGGCAGAGCGCCTCAACCGTGGACGTAAGCAGCGCGGGATCAACATTGGCACGCAGGGCGGCCAACTGAGCATCGGTGAGGATCGGCGAGGTAAGCTGGATCAGATGGGCGTGTTCTGGCGTAGCCTCTAGCAGATTGCGGCGACGGCCCAGCGCAACACTGAACGACATCACCAGATCCTCGCGCAGCGAATCAATCGGCGGATTGGTCACCTCGGCAAAACGCTGCTTAAAGTAGTGGAAGAGCGGACGGCCCGCCGCGACGTGCGAGAGCACCGCCGCCGGCGTATCGTCACCCATCGAACCCACAGGTTCCTGGCCGGTGCTCCCCATCGGCTTAATCACCACATTGAGATCTTCGGTCGAATAACCAAAGGCGATCTGCTGGGTCACCAGCGTTGCGGTCTCCTCAGGGTCAAGCGGGGTATCCACCTTGCTCGTGGACAGCGCCGCCTGCTCCTCTAGGCTCTGCAGATGCTGGCCAACCCACTGCATGTAGGGCTGGAGGGTGGCAAGATACTCCTTGACCTCATCGTTGGTAAAGAAACGGCCCGTGGCGGTATCCACGGCAATCATCTGGCCGGGGCCGAGCTTGCCCTTATGGACAATCCGCGCCTCATCGAGTTGCACCGCGCCCACCTCGGAGCCAGAGATAACGAGGCCATCATCGGTAACGATGTAGCGCGCGGGGCGCAGGCCATTGCGGTCGAGCGCTGTCCCGACGATGCGCCCATCGGAGAAGGTGAGGGCGGCGGGGCCGTCCCAGGGTTCCACGAGGCAGGCGTGGTACTGATAGAAAGCGCGCAGCGCGGGGGGAAGATCGCGGATCTTCTCCCACGCCTCGGGCACCATCATCGTCAGCGCGTGGCGAATATCGCGCCCCGCGAGGACAAGCAACTCGAGGGCGTTATCGAGCATGCCCGAGTCGGAGCCATTCATGTCTAGGGCAGGATAGAGCGCCTTGGGGCCGTCTACGGGTGTCTCGATGAACCCTTCGGGCAAGTGCAACACGGCTTCGCGCGCACGCATCCAATTCGCATTACCCTGAATCGTGTTAATCTCGCCATTGTGCGAAAGCATCCGGAAGGGCTGAGCGCGCTCCCAGGTGGGGAAGGTATTGGTGGAATAGCGCTGATGGTAGACCGCAATCGCCGTCGTGTAATCGGCATCACGCAGATCGTGGTAGAACTGCGCGAGATTGGTGCCGAGCAGCAACCCCTTATAGACGACGGTGCGACAGGAGAGCGAAGGGACATAGGCAGCGATACCTTGGCTCGTAAAGGCCCGCTCCATCGCCTTGCGCGCGAGAAAGAGCATACGCTCAAAGGCAACGGGATCAATGCCAGCGGGGCGCGCAATAAGCGCCTGAAGGAAATGGGGCATCGCAGCGCGGGCGCGATCGCCAAGGGCCTCAACATCCACCGGCACCTCGCGCCAAGCGAGGCGCTGAATACCGCGCTCGGTGAGGGCTTGGTCAATAATGACACAAGCGGCGGCAAAGGCCTCCGCGTCGGTCGGCAGGAAGAACATACCGAGGGCCAAATCCTCAGAATTGGCCCGCAACCCTTGGGCGGCCAACTCACGCAGCAGCAACGTACGCGGCAACTGGGTCAACACCCCGGCACCATCGCCCGTCTTCGCATCATCGGCCACGGCACCACGATGTTCGAGGTTCCCAAGCGCCTCAAGTGCCATCGCCAGAATCTCATGGCTAGCGACGCCATTAATCCGAGCGACAAAGCCGATCCCGCAGGCATCATGCTCAAAACGCGGGTCGTACAAACTATGGGCTGAACGCACGGGGAGGTTCATCACGCTTTCACCTTAGATTTCGTTTACAATTGCCGAAGGACGCGCAGCGAGCTATGGGGCACACAGACAGACGCTCGCCAGCCTCAAAACATTGAAGCAATAGCGAGCGTCATTGTCGCGCGAAAGGGGCCGCAGGCATGGTGCGGCGAAGCCCCCGTGGTGCAGCGGCGCACTGACGGAGGCTCGGTGGTGCCGCGTGGCACCGCGGTAGTGGAAGAACAGAATGGGGAAGAGATGGGGGTACTGTGGAAGGATACCTGCAACGGCGCCAACCATTGCGCCAAGGCGGGGTGAAAGGGCTTCCACAGAAAGTTATTGTTGCGTACTATACACCGCGCCTTAACCGTTGTCAAGCGTTCTTGTACATTATGTACAAAGGGGGGATGGGCGGGAATTCCTTGGGGGCCGTGCCCTCAGCCCCCCGCCGGGCAGGGGGAAATGCGGGGGAACCAGGTTCCCCCGCACCCCCTACAGCAGCACATAGGCGGTTTGGGGTTATAATGGCGCAGCAGATAAAGAATCTTGAAAGGGAGGGGTTCGGGGGGGGGG
>RSAS01000843.1:5889-15140 GCA_003934145.1 Candidatus Viridilinea halotolerans
AAAACCCCTCCCACGATCCTAGAGGTTCCAGAAACATTATCTGAAAGACTATAGCGAAAGCGAGATGAAAATAGATATGATATATCAAGTAAAATCGAAGTTATCGTACTTTCTCTATAAGTATCGTCGTATTCCTCGGCGATTTATCTCGATTTTAAGATCAAAGCCCATTTTACTCAAACTTAGCCATTTTAAGATCTATGTTCAACTCAACGATTGGGCAGTTGGTATGTGGCTTGCGGCCAAACGTACATATGAACCACATGTAACTCGCGCTATGACTGCATACATGCGACCTGGTGGGGTTGTTGTTGATATTGGAGCCAATATTGGCTATTACACGCTCCTTGCAGCCGCGCTTGTCGGTACAACAGGTAAGGTTATTGCTTTTGAACCAAGCACAGAAAACCAAGCGCTGCTGGCACAGAGTATAAACGCAAACAATTTTCACAATGTTACTGTTTATCCCTATGCGGTATCGTCCCAGCGTGGCCAAGTCGCTTTTGCTATGAATGATAGCAATGGCGCTATGTGTCCCAACGAGCCCCTCTCGTCAGCGCGTCGCGTTGAAACTGTGACCTTAGATAGTATGCTGCAAGACGAGCCCTGCATCAATCTCATTAAAATGGACATCGAAGGCGCCGAAGGTCTAGCCCTAGCAGGCATGCAAGAAATTGTACGCCGCCATCAACCAGTAATCTTTAGCGAATTCAGTCCTCTTGCACTACGCAACATCTCAGGCATCGAACCAGAAGCCTACCTCGACCAATTACGTGCTTTAGGCTACATCCTCTCTGTGGTCAGTCATGATCAAATGAGTGTTGATAAACCATGTACCAACACAGAGATTATGCAAAAGTACATAGATAGTCAATCAAATCATATAGATATTAAGGCTGAACCTCTAGGAACACAGGTATAGGTATAGCCATGAATTGCAGAGGTAGTCTTGGGCGTCTATAGAACCCTTCCGCTACCTTTTGGTTACACCCAAAGCAGATAAGACCGGTTTTTTGACGCAAAAACGCCGAGGCGCAACTTCTCGGGTGGAAGTGTGTCACATCCCTCCCACAGTTTGCGGGTATAATGGCGCAGCAAATGGTTTGCGTGAACCCACATGTGACGTGGTGTGCGCTTGGTGAAGGAGATTGTTATGTCAATTCGGGTTGCGGTGCTTGGGGCCACCGGCACGGTGGGCCAGCGCTTTATTCAGTTGCTCGAAGACCACCCCTGGTTTGAGGTGGCTGCGTTGGTGGGGAGTGAACGCAGTGCAGGGCGTACCTATGCCGAGGCGACGCGCTGGGTCCTCGATACGCCGATGCCCGCTGCGGTGCGTGCCATGACCATTTTGCCCGATGATGCTGACCTTGATACGCCCCTCGTCTTTTCGGCCCTGCCGAGTAAGACGGCGGGAACAATTGAGCAGCGCCTGGCGCGAGCGGGCCATGTTGTCTGCTCGAATGCGTCCGACCACCGCGCCGATCCCGATGTGCCGCTGCTGATCCCTGAGGTCAACCCGGAACATCTGGAGTTGCTGGCGGTACAGCGCGCCAATCGCGGCTGGAGTGGGGCGATTGTGACCAATCCCAACTGTACCGCAACCGGCCCGACGATGGCGCTGCGTCCGTTGCACGATGCCTTTGGGGTGCGCAAGGTGCTGTTGGTGAGTATGCAGGCGCTCTCGGGCGCGGGCTACCCCGGCGTGCCCTCCTACGATGCGATTGACAACATTATGCCCTACATCGGCGGCGAAGAGCCGAAGGTGGAGGCGGAGCCGCAGAAGATGTTGGGGCTGTTGCACGATGGCCAGATTCAGCCGGCGGACTTCACCATTTCGGCCCACTGCAACCGCGTGCCGGTACTGGAAGGGCACATGGTCTGCCTTTCGGTCGCCTTTGAGCGCCCAGCGCAACTGGACGAGGTGATCAGCGCCATGCGTAACTTCCGTAGCCTGCCGCAGGAGTTGGGTCTGCCCAGCGCCCCCGCCGAGCCGCTTGTGGTGCGCGATGAGCCCGACCGCCCCCAGACACGCCGCGACCGCGATGCCGGTTTTGGCATGACCACCACTGTCGGGCGGGTGCGCCCCTGCCCGATCCTCGACTACAAGTTTGTCTGCCTCAGCCACAATACGATCCGTGGCGCCGCCGGCGGGTCGCTGCTCAATGCTGAGTTGATGCATGCTCAAGGCATCTTTTAGGTGGATGCGGGGATGCGGGATGCGGGATGCGCCTCCTCGCCTCCTCGCCTCCTCGCCTCATTGCTTATGGACTACACCACCACCATCGCTGATCTGACGGGCGACGCGGTACTCTACCGCGATCTGGAGCCGTGCGATGCCGCGTTGCCGCGGCTGGCGACGTTGCGCACTGCCCTGCGTATGCCGCCCGCCACGATGCCGCCGCGTAAGCGCGACCGCGATTATGCGCGTTTGGCGCTGGCGTTGGCCTTGGCCGCACGCCGCCACTATGGTGGCCCGCCACTCACTGCGCTGGCGGTGATTGGCGACACCGAGAATGATCGGCTGCTGGCCACCCACCTCGCTGCGTTGGGCGAGTTGCCCACCTACGGCTTCATTGGCGAAGATCGCCCGGTGGCCGCCGAGAGCATAGCGTGGCAGACGAACATCGCCACCGCGACACGCTGGCACCTGATCCACGCCTGGGCGGCGACCTTGGAAGAGCGCGGGGTGAATTGGGCCAGTACCGCCCTACTCATCGATCTCGACAAGACGCTGCTTGGCCCGCGCGGGCGCTCCGACGGGGCGATTGACGATGCGCGCGCCGAGGGGGCCCTCGTGATCGCGCATACGATCTACCCGCAACTGGACGTGCCCGCCTTCCGCCGCAACTACGCCGAACTCTGCCGCCAAGAGTGGCACGGCTATACGCTCGACAACCAGGATTATGTGGTAGCGACGGCGCTCTTTGCCGCCGCTGGTGCGCTCGATCTTGTTGCGCTGCGTCGCGCCATTGACGCTGAGCGCACACCCACCTTTGCTGAAGAGTTGCAGGCTAGCGCCGCACAGTTGCCAAGTGGCCTACTGCCGCTGCACCAAGAACTCAGCAGCCGCGTCGCCGACGGCGACCCGACGCCCTTCAAAGCCTTTCGCCGCGCCGAACTGACTGCCACCCTCGAACGCATGGCCGACGGACGGCTGACGCTCTGTAGCGAAATCTACCATCTCGGTCTGCGCCTCAAAGCCCAAGGCACCCTCTGCCTCGCCGCATCCGACAAGCCCACCGAATCGGCCATTCCCTCCGCCGAGCAGCAGGCGCTTGGCATGCTGCCGTTGCACCGTATGCCAGCGCAGGTGGGGTAGGGTCGGTAAGGGAGTGCGCGGGAACCTGGTTCGCTCTTCTCCAACTTGAACGTGTAGGAAAAGGGTGCGGGGGAACTTGGTTCCCCCGCATTCCCCCCTGTCCGGCGGGGTTGTAGGGCATAGCCCTACACCCTTTCACACCGGGTAAGGGAGTGCGCGGGAACCTGGTTCCCGCGCACTCCCTTACCCTTTAGCTAGACAACACCTCCCCCACCCGCATCACCTCCTCATGCGTGTTGTAGAAGTGGGGGGCGAAGCGCAGGCCGTTGCGGACGGTGGCGATGATGCCCGCCGCTTCGAGCTTTTTGCAGGCTGCGTCAGGGTCGGGCAGGTTTTTGATGACGACGATGCCGCTGCGTTGGGCGGGGCTGTTGGTGCTGGCGGCGAGGCTGTAGCCGCGTTCGCTCAGGTCGTTGATCAGCGCGTCTACGAGCGTCTGCACCCGCTGCTCGACGCGCTCGATGCCCACCTCTTGCAGCAGGCCCACCGCCGCATGCAGCGCGGCAGCGCCGTAGACGTTGGGTGTGCCAAGCGCAAAACGGTCGGCGCTGGGCGGGAAGGTGAGGTTGTAATCGAGGTAGTTGAGCGAATCGACCACACTCGATGCGCCCACGTAAGCGCCGGGTTCCAACTCTTCCAGACGCTCTTGGCGCACGTAGAGAAAGCCGGCGCCGGGGGCCGAGAGCAGCCACTTCTGCGAACCAGCCGCCAGGAAATCAATGTGGCAAGCCTGCACATCCAGCGGGAATGCGCCCAGCGTCTGGATGGCATCCACCACAAAGTAGATATTGCGCTCTTTGCAGAGCTGGCCCACCGCCGCAATGTCGTTGCGGAAGCCGGTGGCAAACATGGCGCTACTGAGGGCAATTACACGGGTGCGCTGGTCAATGCGCGCCACGAGGCGCTCCAGGTCGAGGCCGCCGTTGTGCTGGGGCACCATCTTGGTCAGCACGCCCTTATAGGCCAACTGCTGCCACGGGTAGATATTGGCCGGGTAGTCGCCTTCGAGCAGCAAAACATTATCGCCCGCCCGCAGCGACAGGCTGACGGCAACGGTATTGAGGCCAGTGGCGGTATTGGGCATGAGCACCAACTCATCGCTGCTGCGCGCATTGATCAGCGTGGTGAGGCGTTGGCGCAATTCAGCCATCATGCCCATAATCTGGGGCCACATCTGCATCGCGGGTGTATGGAGCGCCAATTCGCTCTGGGCTTGCACGGCAGCCACCACGCGCCGGTTGAGCGGCGAGACGGCGGCATGACTGAGGAAAGCGAAGCGTTCGGTGATGGGAAATTCGGATCGGTAGGTGGTGAGATCTGGTTGTGTCATGATTTTTGGGGGCTTTTGGTGGTAGAATTTTGATGTGATGTGCGATTCATGGTCATTTTCGATACGATAGAGTGTATCTATACCGACCGCAGCAAGGAGATGAGCCATGGATCGCACGTAGGCATTATCGGAATGGAAGCAGGAAGTGTCAAGCCGGATGGCCGGATAGCCCACTATTGACGTGACCCCCATTCTACGATATTGTATACAAAAAACAGAAGTAAATGGTGAAACAATGGCGTTTGCGTCTGAACCCAGCGACATGGCGGCTTGTCGTCAAACCATTCGGATGTCTGCGCAGCAGTATGGATGGCAGCTCGATGCACTCACCTGCGAGCGCTATGTGCGGGTGCTAACCCCGCTGTTGGCTGCGGCGCTGCCAGAACGCCGCCCTCTGATAGTATTGCACTACCACCTCGATCATCGTACAGTTGCTGCGCTGAGCGATGCCAACCATCCGGCCCACCATGACACTTGGCTACAGTGGTCGCAGCGCGCCCTCGGAGTGTTGCGCAGCGCGGGGGTTGCTTGGTCATATGATAGACTCCTCACGATAGATGACCTAGCGCAGCTTGCGCTGGGCGACTTGGTGCAGGCGCTGCCGAGCTACCGCTACCAGAGCCGGTTGCTCTCGTGGGCCTACAGTGTTATTGTACGTAGCGCCCATCGCCACCTACGGGCAGCCCATGCGCAGCGTCGTTGCGGGCCATCTCTCCCGCTTGATGAGCTCACGGTGCCGCCATCTGTTGTGACACGCCAAGCGCATCACGAAGAGGTGGCCCATGCCCGCCTGCTGGCTACGCATGTAGAGCGGGTCTTGGCGGCGCAGAGCGATCCGCGGTTGCTCACCATTTTTCAGCTTTGGGCTGTGGAAGAGTATACATCTGCCGAGATAGGCGCCTTGGTTAATCTCCACGAGTCGCGGGTACGCGCCCTGCTGACTCTGGCGCGCAGGGTGCTACGCACTGATCCTACGATTAAGCAGTGGCGTGCGTCGGCGGATGATTGCCATGTGGCGTCTTAAGGAACGATGATGACCTCTGAATCTTGTGCGGCGGTAGGTCAGTGGCTTATGCAGCACGACGAGCATCTCCCGCCAGCACCACTCGTGAGCCATGTGGAGCAGTGCCACGTTTGCCAAACAGCACTGCTCGCGTTAGTTAGCGGCAAGCTTGCTATGCCATTGCCACAGAATCTACTCTGTGATGCTGTTGCAGGAGATCTGCCCGCGATGCTGGAGTTGGAGCGGAGCGACGGGGCGGCAGCGGCGGCGCGCGCCTACCCCGATCTCTGGTGGCACCTCTGGACATGCCCCAGTTGCGCGGAGATCTACCACGCGACGGCTCTGCTGCTGACGGCGACCGACGAGGGGCTGCTGCCATTCCCTCTGCCGCAGGTGGATCAGCCGCTGCTACGCCTAACACGCCCCTTCCTCACGGCGGTCTTTGCGCCGCAACTGGCCGCTGGGGCGACGTGGCAGAGTAGCGCACCCAGCCGCCAACTGCTCGCCGAAGAAGAGTTGCCTGATGGCCGGATTAGCCTCTACGTCGGGGCGGAAGATGCCCACCACTGGTATCTTGAGCTTCACATGCATCCGCCCCGCTCCGGCACACTCCTGCTCGCCTTGGGAGAAGAGATCTATAGCGTGCCATTGTTACAGCAGTATACTGCCCAGATTTCTGCATTGCCGCTCACTTTTTTGTACAACAGGGATGGCGCTGAACTTGTTGTTTGTGTTGTGTAGGAAGACTGATGGCATACTGCATGCGCTTGCTGCAACTCGCCGAGCGCGATCCGCGGCGGGCGGGGCGCAGCGCGTTGTGCTGGCTGCGTCAGGGGGGGCGCGATGCTTACGTTGATCTGGCGATTGGTTGGGCGTTGTTGCGTTGGGAGCGGCTCGCTGCGGCTGAGCCGCTCTTGGCGGCAGCGGCGGTTGCGCTGCCGCCCAATGATCACGGGGCACGGTTGCGCTGCCAACGCGCCCAGTTGATGCTGGCGCAGCTTCAGGGGGCGCAGCACGATCTACAGGAGCGTTGGGAGGGGCATGTTGCCGCTTGTGCTGCGCTGGCGACGGAGTTGGCCATTGTGGCGGCGCGCTGCGAGCAGGTGGCGCATCTGAATCTGTTGGGGCGCTATAGCGAAGCGCGGGCGCTGGTGGCTACCGTTGCGCCCCTGGCGGCCAAGAGCCGCGATCTGGCGCTGCGGGCGCGCTGGCTGCATGTGAGCGGCGTGGCCGCCATTGGCTGTGGCGATCTTGCGGCGGCTCGGCAGGCGCTTGAGCAGGCCGCGCAACTCTTTCACCAATTGGGCTACCGCGCTGAGGTGGCGCGTGTGGCTTTTGAGCAGGGCTGGTTGGCGATTCGTAGTGGGCGATTGCCCCAGGCAGCCCGCGCTCTGCGTTCTGCCCGTGCGCTCTACCAATGTCTCGATCTGCCATTTCGCGTGGCGCTCTGCGAGCGCGATCTGGGCACGGTGGCCTACTTGCAGAATGAGTATGACCAGGCGTTGGCTTGGGGTGTGGCGGCGCGCAGCCAGTTCTTGGCGCTTGGCCGTGCCTACCACGCGGCGGGCTGCGACTTTAATCTGGGGGCGGTAGCCCATGTAAGTGGAATCTACGATCTGGCGCTTGTGGCCTACCAGCGGGCTGAAGCGGCCTACCGCGAGCATGGCCACCCCTTTCACGCATTTGTCGCCGGGCGCAATCAGGTCTTGGTGTTGTGCGCTCAGGATAGGCCGCAGGATGCGTTGGCGCTGGCCGACGGGCTTGCTGCACAGAGCGCCGATCTGGGCGATGAGTTGGGCGCATGCGAGCTACTCGCTGCGCGCGCCCAGGCGCTGCGTGGCGTGGGGCGCAGTGGCGAGGCGGCTCACGCTTGGCGCATAGCGGCCCAGCGCTTTGCTGCGCTGGGCAATCATAGCGCGGCGGCGACGTGTCGCTTGGAGCTGGCTTGGCTGCAGCTCGCCTCCACCGCGCCCGAGGCCGCCGCCGCGTTGCTGCATGGTGTGGCCGACGAGTTGAGCGAACGACCCGCGCAACTCTGGCGCGTCCACTATGGCTTGGGCCTGTTGGCGGCGCGGCGCGGCGACCTGACGGCGGCGCGTGATGCCTATCTGAGCGCCGTGCAGTTGGTGGCCGGGATGCGCCGTCGTCTTGCCAGTGAGCATGCTTCGAGCGGAATCTTCCGCCAAGCGCAGGCGCTGCACCATGCGGCGATGAAGCTGGCGGCTCAGATGGACGATCACGAGGCGTTGCTGCTGCTGGCCGATCATCAGCACAGTTTGAGCCTCGCTTCGCAATGTGAGCAGCCCGCTGCTTCCGCCGCTACGCTGCTGCTGCGCGAGGCGGCGGGGAAGGCGCTACGCCAAATGCTCGTCGCCCCGACGACAACCAGCCAACACGAGGTCGCCCTCAACCACTACCGTAGCGCCTTGTTGCAGATGCGCCACGCCACACCGCGCGCCGCGCCGCCCTACACCGCGTGCGAGCTTGCCCATCTGCGCCAGGAGTTGACGGCGGCCTACGGCACGGCGTGGACACTGCTCTGCCCGCTCTTTACCGACGAGCTGCTGCTGCTCTTAGGCGTGACACCAGAGGGCAGTTTCTGCACGCAGCGCCCCTACACGCCCCAGCTACGCGAACTGCTCGACCGCGCCTGCCTGCCGACGCAGCGCCAGATGACCTACCGCGACCTGGGGCGTTTGCGCGTGGCGCAGCGTCCGCCGTGGCAGACGCTCAACGACTTGGGGAATCTGCTGCTGCCCCCTTGGTTGCGGGCGCGCCTTGGGCCGCAGCAGCGCCTCTTGATCCTGCCGTCGGGGCCGCTACACGGCCTCGCGTGGGCGGCGCTGCGCGTTGAGGGGGCGTGGCTCTGTGAAGAGGCGATTCTGCTGCTACTGCCCCATCTACGGGCGGCACGCACGCCGCCGCGCATCGCTCCCGATGCCCCCGCCCTACTCATCGGCTGTAGCCAATTTGGCCCACGCGCAACGGAGTTGCCCCTCGTGGGGGCGATTCTCGACCTCGTTGCCCAGACATGGCGCGGCCCCAGCGAGCAACTGCGTGATGGCGCGGCGAGCGTCGCCGCGCTACGGGCGGCCAATCGTCAACAGGCGCTGCGGCGCTACGGCCTGATCCAGGTGGCCAGCCACGCGCAACTCGGCGGTGGCGACGGGCTACTGGCCCAGATTCAGCTTGCCGACGACGCGCTGCTACTCGACGAAGTGGCCCAACTGCGCCTCCAGGCCGACCTTGTGGTGCTAAGCGCCTGCGAAGGCGGGGCGAGCACCGTGCTACCCGGCGACGAAGTGTTGAGCCTCAGCCGGGCGCTGCTGACTGCTGGCGCACGCAGCGTCATCGCCAGCCTCTGGACGGTCTACGATCAAGGGCTTCTCGCCCTCCTCCAACCCCTCTACCAAGCCTTAGCCGCCGGCCACGACGCGCCAACCGCCCTCGCCCTCGCCCAGCGCACGCTCTGCAACCGCCCAGTGGAAGCTGGATCGATGTTGCACACACCATATATTTGGGGAGGATTTCATGTGGTGTGTCGGTAGTTAGGGGAAATGTGGGAGGGGTTTTCGGGGAGGGCTTCGCCCTCCCCGAAC
>RSAS01000363.1 GCA_003934145.1 Candidatus Viridilinea halotolerans
ACGGCGGGGCGGTTACGGTGCGTATGGGCAAAGGGCGCAAAGCCCGCCGCATCCTGATCGACCTTGACGGCCCGACGATGCGCCGCCTGCGCGCCTACCTCGACACCTTCTACCTCACGGCCAGCCCGCAGGTCAAGGTTGAACCAGCCGCCCGCGAAGCCGGCAGCGTCCTCTTCCTATCCGCACGCCACCGCGCCAAGCCAGGCCGACCGTGGGAACCGGGCATGCAAACCGTCACGATGCGTAAGCGCATGATCGCCCTGCGCCAGAGCGCCGTGGCTCTCGTGCGCACCCAGATCGAACAGGAGAGCGACCCAGAGCGCAGCGAGGCGCTGCAAGACCTCATCCGTGACCTTGAAACATGCAGCCCCCACACCCTACGCCACGGCCTAGCCTACCGCCTCTACGCAGCAGGGGCCACCACCAAAACCGTCGCCCGCCAATTCGGCCACAGCCGCGAGAGTACCGCGATGAAGTATGGCAAGCAGAAGGACAAAGAGATCCGTGGGCTGATGGGGCGGGCGAATCGGCGGTAGGGGGGAATTAGAGGAGAAGTTCTCAATTCGCAGAAGAGAACTATGCGAACTCTGGCGCACGTTACGAGCAACGAGGGGAGATTCAGCGTGGTGAATCTCAGCGGCAACCTGTTATCAGGAATATCGCACGCGCCATGCAGAATATTAGTGGTAGAATAGCGAGCATAGCCGTTTTTTGATGTGCGATTCGTTTGTGAATGCCTGTGCTATATCGCCATTTGCTTCGCGTCGTGAGTAGCCGCAGTAATGCAGTACCAGTCTAGTGTTTCATTTGAGGACTCTTCTGCATGAATTCCTCGCAAATATTCTCACACGATCTCGCCAATCTAGAGATGAGCCTGCGCCGCTATGATCTCACCCGCTACACGGTCGATCTCCGCTTTATGCGGCCTAGTAGCGATGCAGAGAACCAGCCGCTGCATACGACACGCCCTCTGGTAAGTATTGACTTTGCAGCACTACGGGCATGTTCGCTCGACCCACAAGCGTATGGTACGCTGCTGAGTGCCAGCCTCTTCGCCGACCCTGCGCTTCGCGCGGCCTTCGCTCAAGCCCGTGGGCTTGCTGGTGATTGCCCGCTGCGGTTGCGTTTGGCCTTTGATGTTGGTGCCCCTGAATTGCATGCGTTGCGCTGGGAGCTGTTGCACGATCCGAATGATCGCCTACCGCTCAGCCTGAGTAGCCAGGTACTCTTCTCGCGCTACTTGGCTAGCGATGATTGGCGTGCTGTCTACAGTAGGGCGCGTGGTGACCTGCGCGCCCTTGTTGTAATCGCTGCGCCGAACGATCTCGATCAATTTGGCCTTGCGCCGATTGATGTGCATGCTGAACGGGCGCGCGCCGCAGCATGCCTTGGATCAATCCCAAGCACCATCCTCGCTGGCGCTGGCCAGGCTACGCTGACGGCGCTTGTTGATACGCTGCGTGAGGGCGTTGACCTTCTCTACCTCGTCGCCCATGGCGCGTTGCACGAGGGCAGCGCACACCTCTGGCTGGAGGATGCAAAGGGTGCCTCGACGATCATCAGTGCGGATGAACTGGTGATGCAGATGCGCATGCTGCCAACATGCCCGCGCCTGGCGCTGCTAATCTCCTGCCAGAGCGCAGGCAATGGCTGTGACGATCCCCTCGAAGCCCTTGGCCCACGGCTGACCGAGGCCGGCGTTCCGGCTGTGGTGGCGATGCAGGGCAATTTTTCGCTACAGAGCGCCGCCATCTTTGCTCCGCGCCTGATGAGCGAACTGCTCCGTGATGGCCAGATTGACCGCGCCGTTGCGGTCGCCCGATCAGGACTCGGATCGGCCCATGATGCCTGGATGCCGGTACTCTTCTCGCGTCTGAAGAGCGGGCGGCTCTGGTATCTGCCGGGCTTCACCGGCCCCCGTGGGTTTAAACGCTGGCCGGCGATCACCAGTAGTATCACGAAGGGGCGCGGGACTGCGATCCTGGGGCCAGGGCTCTTGGAGCCGATTCTGGGGACGACGCGAACCATTGCACGCCACTGGGCTGATCGCTTCAGCTTCCCGCTCGCGCCGCATGAACGTGAGGCTCTACCCCAGGTCGCGCAGTTCCTCGCCGTGACCCAAGATGTCAACTTCCCACGCGACCAGTTTAGCCGCTCATTGCGCCAGGCGCTTGTCGAGCGCTACGGAGGCGAACTCACCTCCTCACTGTGCGCTACTGGTGCCGCTACGCTCAACCACCTGATCAATGAAGTGGGGACACGGCGCTGCGCTACAATCACGGATGAGCCGCATCGGGTACTCGCCGAACTGCCTTTTAGGATCTATCTCACGACGAATCCCGACTCGCTGCTTGAGGCGGCACTATGGGCGCAGGGACGGGAACCACAGGTGGCACTCTGCCCCTGGAATGACTACATCGAACAGCGACTCGAGAGCTACGACGACGAGCCGACAGAGCAGCGCCCGCTCGTCTATCACCTCTTTGGCACGCTCGACGAGCCGGAATCGCTGGTGCTGACTGAGGATGACTACTTTGACTTTCTCATCGGGGTGACCCGCCATAATCACCTTATCCCGCATGCCGTGCGCATGGCCTTGGCGGATAGCGCCTTGCTCTTTCTGGGCTTTGCCCTCGACGACTGGAACTTCCGGGTACTCTTCCGTAGCTTAATGCGACAAGAGGGCCGCAGCCGACGCAGCCGCTATGCCCATGTAGGCGTGCAGATCACGCCCGATGAGGGGCGCATTACCGCCCCGGAGCAAGCGCGCCACTACCTCGAAAGCTATTTTCAAGGTGCCGACATTAGCATCTACTGGGGCAGCAGCGAGGAGTTCGTCCGCGAGCTACGCGAACAGATGCAACGCCTGCAAGAGCAGTGATAAGGTGCGCGTCCCCTTCTGAAACCGCATTGCAACGCCAAGAATCTCGATCTCTTCCCCCCTCTCCCACAACGTGGGAGAG
>RSAS01000318.1 GCA_003934145.1 Candidatus Viridilinea halotolerans
TTGGCGTTGCTATGCGCTCTTTTGCGGCTATGCACAGATTTTCTGTCCGCCCATGCGCCTCTTCGCCTTCCCGCCTCACAGCTTCACCCACACCAGCCGCTCAAAGCCGAGCGCGACAATCGCGTAGGTGTGTAGGCGCAGCGTGGCGCCATAGACCGTCAGCAACGTCGCCCGATACTCCTCGGCTTTGCGTCGCGCTTCCGCCAAGCGCACTTGCACCAGCGGCAACGCGGCCAGTTCTTGGCGCGTCAGCACTTTTATCGCCTCGCCACTCAGCCCCACGTCGCTCAACGGTAGATACTTAAACTCCAACAACGCATCTTGCAGCGTGTACTTACGCATATCGGGGCGCACCAACAAGGTCATGTCGGCATAACTACGTTCCAACGCTGGCTCTGAATCAGTAATATAAAAAAGATCGTCAAAAAGCAGCGTCAAAAAAGCCATCTTCACCGTGAGTTCATTGGCCCAACGGTAATCACGGTTATCCAAAGCACGGAAGTAGGTTGTTTCAATGAAGGTACACAGAGGATGCAGGTCGCCATGATAGTAGAGGGCCTCTGTGGCACGCTGTAGCGTCTGCCGCTCGCCAAACTCCGGCAGCAAATGGTTACGTAGTTGCTCCACATAGAGCTTCTGCACTACCAAATTAGGGATACGTAACACTAGTTTTCCCATATTGTTAATGCAATCTAAAGTCAAAACTCCAAAATAGTAGAGCAATGAAAGCATAAAAGTCTCATCCCGCACTTGGGTGAGCATATCTTCCACCCCAAAACGCGAGGCCAAGCGTGCGACAGAGGGCAACTCCAGGGGGTTGAGCACTTGGGCAATCACCGTCGCGCCGTGGGGCAAGCTGGCAATGTACGCAATCTTGCCGCGATCCATGGCCAAATTGGTATCCAACAATTCGCGCGGCGGATGCCCGCGTGTCGCCAGATGCTGCAAAAAATAGAAGGCCAACGTCGGATTGTAGACCAAGGTCGTCGGCTCTTCGCCAAAGGCATAGCCATTGTAAAACTGGCGCATCGTCGTCAACGTGCGGGAAGCATCCGTTTGGCCAATTTGCGTCAGCAGTGTCGCGATCTCGGCTTCCGTAAACCCGCACAACGTCGCCAATTCCGGCTCAAACGTGACATCGCGGGCGACATTGTAGCCACTACTGAGATCGCTAAGCACCACCGGAGCGACGCCGGTCGTAAAAGCCCGATCCAGGCCCATGCCACTGCCCGCCCCCTTCACCGCCTTAAAGACCGTCTTGAGCAGCCCTTCGCCATAGAGCAGCGCCTTGTAGTGCTCGCTCCCCTCACGCGCTTGGCTCATCAACACTTCATTGGCAAAATTGTCATACTCATCAATTAGCAGGTAGAGATGGTGGGGAGACCCCTTCACCGCCGCTAAGAGCGACTCAAAGGATGCGATGCCATTATCAGGCTGAATGGTAATGGGATGCTGTAACCAATTTTGGTAGGTTTGCGCAAAATCATGGATGCGTGCATTGATGTGTTTATGCAAAGCCTGCCCAATCTCGGCAACCTCGCCTTGCGGACTCACCAACGAAAAGTCCCAGCGCAAAACGAAGTAACTATTGCGCCGTGAGGTAGGATTCTGGCCAATCGCCAGATCACCAAACAACAACTCAAACTCGTCGGTTTTCGCAACATCATAGTAATTCTCCAGCGTCGAGAGCCAGAGACTCTTGCCAAAACGTCGCGGGCGCAAAAAGATGAGATGCATCCCCGCCGCTTCGACTGCGCGAATGCATGCGGTGCGATCAATATAGCAGTAGCCTTCGGTGCGAATCTTGTAAAAATCACTGATGCCGTAAGGGAATTGCAACATGATGTATCTCCATTGGGGGAGGCGTGAGGCGGAGAGAGCGTGAGGCGTGAGGCGCGAGGCGTGAGGCGTGAGGCGGAGAGAGCGTGAGGCGTGAGGCACGAGGCGCGAGGCGTCCTCGCGTCCTCGCGTCCCCGCCTCATGCCTCATGCAGCGTCTCTACTGCCGCCACCAGCGTCGTCAGCATGGCATTGAGCGGCGTCGGCACGCCGAGTTGCGCCCCAGCGCGCACAATTGCGCCGTTGATCGCACCGATTTCGCTGGGGCTGCCGCGCAGGATGTCTTGCAACATCGAAGAGCGATTCTGCGCCGTCGCCCGCGCCACCTCCAGCGTTTGCGCCACCGGATCGGCGTAGGGCAGCGCAATGCCTTTGGCGGCAGCGACCGCCGCCGCCTCGTGTACTACTGCTTCCAGCAATTGCCGCGCCGCGCTATTCGTCACCAACGCCCCATTGGGGACGCGCAGAATGGCACTGAGCGCATTAATGCCCACATTCACCAACAGTTTACCCCAGATCAACCCATCGAGATCGGGGCTAACATGGGCCACCAAGCCACTCTTGGTAAGCAGATCGGCCACTACGAGCGCCCGCTGGTGATCGGGTTCACTCCCCAGCGTCGTCGGGCCAAACCCCGCCTGGCGCACCCGCCCCGCCCCCAGCAGCGTCGCCCCCAGCGTCGTCACCCCCTGGCCCACCCGCGCCGCGCCCAAGGTAGCCACGAGTTGCTCGTAGTTCCCTAAGCCATTCTGGAGCGTATAGGCTACCCCGTGGGGTGCCAACACCTGCGCCGCGACGGTGGCAGCCCACGGCGTCTGGTGGGCCTTCACCAGCACCAAGGCAATGTCGGCGGGCGCAACATGGCCCGCCGCCATAACGGCACGCAACGGCTGCGCCGCAACCTGCCCGCCGGTTTCGCAAACGAGGCCGTGCGCATTGATCGCCGCCACATGCTCCGCCCACGGATCAAGCAGCGTCACGTCAGTAACTTTAGCCAAATGAAAGCCGATCAGCCCCCCCAGGGCGCCGGCACCGATGATGGTGATGTGCATGCGATCTTCTTAGACATGGTTTCAGAAAGAGGCTTCGCGCTTTACCATCGTAGTGCCGACTTT
>RSAS01000480.1 GCA_003934145.1 Candidatus Viridilinea halotolerans
GAGGGCCATCCGTCGCATCCCAAGAGTGTAACGTAAGAAGCCGCTTTCTGAAACCTTGTCTAAAGTAACTATGAACCATGTCTTAGTCGGCAACCGGGTCTATCGGCGACCTCAGCCGACTAACGTCGGCACTACGCAAGCAGCCCCTTTCTGAAACCATTCGGGTGTGACCAAAACGTGTAGGGCTGCGCCCCACACCCCGCCAGACGGTGGGAGGCTGCGCGGGAACCAGGTTCCCGCGCGCACCCTTCCTACACCTTAACGCTGCGCCTTTGCGTCAAGCAACCCGCCTTATTTGAAACGGATTACCCTTAATCTCTCACCGCTCCACTAGGTTCACCAGCGTCACGCCCTCGCCACCGTCGCGCCCGCCGCCGCCAAAGGATTTGACTAGCGGGTGGCTCTGAATCGTTTCGCGCACAACCTGACGCAACGCCCCCGTGCCTTTGCCGTGGATCAGGCGCACTTGGTGTAGGCCCGCAAGATAGGCGTCATTCAGGTAGCTATCCAGCCGCTCGTTGGTTTCGTGGACGCGCCAGCCACGCATGTCGAGCGTCATCGCCACCTCGGGCGCAGGCGGCAGGCTGACACTACGTTCAGCCGGTGGCGTGTAACGTTTGCCCGGTTCGCTGGTGCCGCCCTTTTCGCGGCTCAGTTCGCGCAGGTCGGCGTTCATACGGAAGCCGCCCACCTGCACCATCGCCGTGCCCTCTTCGGCATCGATGGCTATAATTTCGCCCTTGAGTCCCACCGAACGCACCAGCACCGTGTCGCCCGCCTGGAGCGGACGCGGCGCTTGGGGCGGCGGCGGGGCCGCGACGGGTGGCGCTGGAACTGTCGCGGTGCGCACATGGGCCGTTGCACTGGCGAGGCGCTCTTCCGCCTCGGCGAGCCATTGGCGCGACAGGTTCGTACTCTGCAGATCTTCGCGCAAGCGCCGCAGTTGCTGCCGCACTTCACGCAACTCCTCCTCAAGCTCGCGCCGCACCGCCTCGGCAGCATCCTCGCGCTGCTCGTGAAACGCCCGCCACTCTTGATCCAGCCGGTCGCGGTACTTGGCGGCATCCGCGCGCAACTCCTCGGCGCGCGCCAGCGCCAGCGCCGCCGCATCACGCTCACGGTGAATGCCCGCCAGCAAATCCTCCACCGCCGCATCGTCGCGGGCGACAGTCGTGCGTGCCCGCTCGACCAACGTGGCATCAAGGCCCAAACGACTCGCAATCGCCAGCGCATTGGAACGCCCTGGCAAACCAACCTGCAAACGATAGGTTGGCGCTAAGGTCTCCAGATCAAATTCAACTGAAGCATTCTGCACGCCCACGGTGTTGTAGGCAAAGGCCTTCAACTCGGCATAGTGGGTCGTAGCCACGCCCAACACGCCCAATTCGAGCAGGCGCTCGATGATCGCCCGCGCCAGCGCCGCGCCCTCGAGCGGATCGGTGCCCGCGCCCAGTTCGTCAAAGAGCACCAACGCCCTGGGACGGTTGTGGGCCAAGAGCGCCCAGCGATCGGCGTCCCACACCTCGCCGGGCAGCGGCTGCTCATCCAGCGCACCCAATACACGAATAATCGTGCGCATATGCGACGAAAAGGTCGAAAGACTCTGCTCAATACTCTGTTCATCGCCAATATCAGCAAAAATATGGCTAAAAACCGGCAGACGTACCGGCGCACTGGCGGGAACGTGTAAACCGGCTTGGGCCATCAGCGCCAGCAGGCCCGTGGTTTTGAGCGCCACCGTCTTACCGCCCGTATTCGGCCCGGTGATCAACAGGAGGCGGAAAGTGCCCCCCAGCCAGATCGTCGTCGGCACGACCGTCGCTTGGTCAAGCAGAGGATGGCGCGCATCCGTAAGCAACAACGGGGCCGCATTGGGATCAGCATCATCGCTCAGGGGCTGATCAGGCGTCCACACAGTCAACGTCGGCGCCGTCGCACCCAAGGCCGTCGCATATTTCGCCCGCGCAAACACCAGATCCAGCTCGGCGATCAACGTCACCGTGGTACTAATCTGCGGAGCCAAGCTGCCCACCTGATCGGAAAAAGCAGCCAGAATACGCTGCACCTCTTCCGTCTCGGCGGCCTGCAACTGCCGCCAACGGTTGTTCAGTTCCACCGTCGCCATCGGCTCAATAAAGAGCGTCGCGCCACTGCTCGACTGATCATGCACAAGGCCGCGCACATCCTTGCGGTGGCTCGCCTTCACCGGCAGCACATAACGCCCATTACGCACCGTAATGAGCGGCTCTTGCAACGCCGCGCCGACGCTGGCCGTCGCGATCATATTCTGCAACTTCGCCTGCAAGCGCCCAAAAGCCACGCGAATCTCACGGCGCAGCCGCGTGAGCTCTGGGCTGGCATGATCAAGCAGGTTGCCATCATCACCGAGCGCCCGCAGCAGTTCATCCTCCAGCGGCGGCAAGAGCGGCAACAACTGCGCCATTTCCAACAGCAAAGGGTAGCGCTCCGCGTCTAAGCGCAAAAGACTGCTACGCAACGTCCGCGCCGCCGCGAGCGTCCCAGCAACCTCAAGCAGCGAAACGCCATCAAGCAGACCACCACGCGCCGCATGCTCTACCGCCCGGCGGACATCGCGCACCCCACCGACAGTCGTACCAGGCAGCATCTCCAGCAACTTCCGCGCCTCACTCGTCAGAGCGAGGGCACGGCGCGCCTCCTCCAAGTGCGTCGCAGGTTCCAGCGCCAACGCCAACTCCCGCGACGCCGCAAACGCGGTATAGCGTGCGAGTTGGGCACGAATTTTGGGAAACTCCAGCGTTTCGAGCGTTTGGGTTGCAATGGGCATAGAGTTACTTAAGAATCTTGCAGGGGACGCAGCCCATGCGCATGAAGATACACCTCTGGCGGGCCTGCCGGCGGAAGCTTGGGGGCCATGCCCCAATACGTTTCAAATAAGCTCGCGCAAAGCCGCAAAGCCGCTAAGATTTGGCA
>RSAS01000269.1 GCA_003934145.1 Candidatus Viridilinea halotolerans
CGCACCACGTTCCTCGCGAGGGGGTGTGGGGGAACATGGTTCCCCCACGAATCACCATGCCCCCGCCAGGGGCACGGGGGAACCAGGTTCCCCCATAACCAAGGAGATGCCATGGGCAACCCAAAAACTCAACCAGGCAACTACTTCGAAGATTTTCGCCTGGGCCAAACCATCATTCACGCTACGCCGCGCACCGTCACCGCCGGTGATGTTGCGCTCTATACTGCACTCTACGGCGGACGCTTCGCGCTCAGTTCCTCCGACCTCTTCGCGCAGCAGATGGGCCTGCCCCAAGCGCCCATCGAGAGCATGCTCGCCTTCCACATCGTCTTTGGCAAAACCGTTCCCGACATTTCGCTCAACGCGATTGCCAACCTCGGCTACGCCAGTGGCCGCTTCGGTCAGCCCGTCTACCCCGGCGATACCCTCAGCAGCACGTCGGAAGTGCTGGGCCTGCGCCAAAACCGCGACGGCAAAACCGGCGTCGTCTACGTGCGCACCGTTGGCGTCAACCAGCGCGACGAAATGGTCGTAGAATATGTGCGCTGGGTGATGGTGCGTAAACGCGACACCGCCCTCCCCGCGCCCGAGGCGGTCGTGCCCACCTTGCCCGCAGCGGTAGCCGCAGCAGATCTGCTTGTAGCGCCCAGCATCAAGCCCGGAAGCTACAACACCGCCCACGCCGGCAGCCCGCACCGCTGGGGCGACTACGAACCGGGCGAGCGCATCGATCACCTCGACGGCATCACGATTGAAGAGGCCGACCACATGCTCGCCACGCGCCTCTACCAAAACACGGCACGCGTCCATTTTAACCAGCACGTCGAACGCGAAGGACGCTTCGGGCGGCGCATCGTCTACGGCGGCCACATCATCAGCCTCGCACGCTCACTCAGCTTCAACGGCCTCGCCAACGCCCAATGCATTCTCGCCATCAACGGCGGACGCCACACCAACCCCAGCTTCGCAGGCGACACCATCTACGCCTGGTCGGAAGTGCTGGAGCGTGTTGAACTGCCGGGGCGCAACGACGTCGGCGCCATGCGCATCCGCACCGTCGCCACCAAAGATCGGCCCTGCCACGACTTTCCCGCGCAGGATGACGCAGGAAACTACGATCCGGCAGTAGTACTCGATTTCGATTACACTGTCTTGCTCCCGCGCTAAGCGCACCGCAGGGGGTCTGTGCGGGAACCAGGTTCCCGCACAGACCCCCTGCGGCGGGGTTCATGGGCGGACAGAAATTCTGTACGCCATCCCGTTTTTTTCCATTGGAACGGCACTGCCGTGTAATGTAGTCCCCCCTCTCCCGCAAGCGGGAGAGGGGGACAGGGGGTGAGGGCCAAAGGGCGCATCACCATCAAGTATTCGTAGATACCCGAACTAACATCCTGTCCGCCGATGAACTGTGGGGCGGACTTCCCTACTCAAGTTGCGCAATACGTTCACGCACCTGCACCGCCAAGCGTTCCAACTCGCGATTGACCACATACTGCCACTCTTCGGCCTCTTTGTCTTCAAGCGCACCGCCGCCATACTTGAGCTCCATCGCCAAATTCCAGCCCCGGCGCTCGGCGAAGTGCTCCAGTTCATGTTGGCGGCTCGGTGGCCAACGACGGCTGACAAAGGCGCGAAAGGCGCGCTCGCGCCGCTTCGAGCCATCGGGATCAAGCGAAGGCAACGGAAAAAAGGGCTCCTTGTCGCGTGGATCGGGTTCGGCAGCCTTACTAAAAAAGATTGCTTTTTGCGGGATTGAATAGCGCCATTCACCATCACCGTCATAATTGGCCGGATTGTTGGCGATGGCACCGATAAGCATGCGGTCGGTGATCGTCATGGCAGTAGCCTCACACAATACGGCGGCGGCGGGACAGATGCAGCACCGCCGTGAACTAAAGGATAGCATGGAGCATTGGGAAGTGCAAGAGGAGGGGAAGCGAGGGATTCGAGGCTACGCCAAAGCCACCGCCAGTGGGGGTGCGGGGGCGCGAGGGCATGCGCATGAACTTTAAGTATGATGGACCCAAGAATCTAGACACTCAGACGGCTAAGGTTCCGTACCATAGAATCATGAAAAAGTCTTACACTACCGCGTTCAAGACCCAGGTCGTCCTGGAGGTGCTGAAGGAGACCAAGACGGTCAACCAGCGCGCGAGCGAGCATGGGGTTGCTCCGACGGTGCTGCGAGAATGGAAGCAAGCTGCACTCACTGACTTGCCGGATCGCTTCGAACGCCGTGACTCGGTGACTGACCTGAAGGCCGCGCATGCCCGTGAGGTGGAGCAGCTCTATGTTGAGATTGGCCGCTTAACCACGCATGTCAACTTTTTGAAAAAAAAGGTACCATCCTAAGCCACGCCGAACGATCCGCACTGGTGGAGCGCACCGACGACGCTCTGCCGTTACGTACCCAAGCCGACCTGCTCGGCCTCAGTCGGGCGAGTTTGTACTATCAGCCAGTACCGCCATCGCCGGAGGAGGTGGCTATCAAGCACCGCATTGATACGCTCTATACGGCCCATCCGTTCTATGGCTCGCGCAAGATCACCGTCATTCTGAATGAGGAAGGGGTGGAAATCAACCGAAAACGGGTACAACGATACATGCGCGACATGGGCATTGCCGCCATCATCCCCGGCCCGAATCTGAGCAAGCGGGCCGCCCAGCACCGCATCTATCCCTATCTGCTTCGGAACATCACCGCCACGGCGCCAAACGCCATTTGGGGTTCAGATATCACGTATATCCGCTTGCGAAGCGGTTGGCTCTACCTCGTTGCGGTCCTTGATTGGTACTCACGCTACGTCATCAGTTGGGCCTTGGACGATACCCTCGAACTGCCCTTTGTCCTCGATGCCGTTGATCGTGCATTGGCCATTGCCACGCCGGATATTTGGAATAGCGATCAGGGCAGTCACTACACGAGTCCGTAACTCACGAGCAAATTG
>RSAS01000839.1 GCA_003934145.1 Candidatus Viridilinea halotolerans
AAAGTCGGCACTACCTATTGGCGCAAGCTGTAACGTTGCCACGAACCTTGTCTTAGGAAAGGGTGCGCAACGCGGCGCTAAAGCGCCTACTACGAACCGCCGAGGCGTTACTCGCCACTCGTCACTCGTCACTCACAACTGGTACAACTTATGGCTCTCCTTGCTGGCCTTCACTATCCCTGGCGCGCCTTGCTTTTGATCTGGCGCACACCACGCCTCTGGAACTTCATATTGATGCCCATCGGCCTCAACTTGGTCGTGGGCGTGGCGCTCTACTTGGGCGTCTACCTCACCCTGTGGCGACAACTGCAAGCCTGGTTGGCCCACGATGCCGTCTGGGCGGGGGTGCTGCTTTGGCTGCTCGGCGCGGTGTTAGCGCTGTTGCTCGCGGTGGGGGTAGCCTTTTTGCTTGTGCGTTTTGGCGTCGTCTTGGGTTCACCCTGGTACAGCCAACTCTCGGAGGAATTGGAAGCGTTGCTCACCGGGCGTGCCGTGGTGGCCAACCCGTTCACGTTGCGCCGGGTGGCGTATGATCTCTGGCGTGCGCTGCTGTTTGAGGCCAAAAAGCTCACCTTAGGCTTGAGCCTCTGGCTGCCATCGCTCCTGCTGCTGCTCGTGCCGCTCGGCGGGCCACCCTTGCATGCAGCAGCAGGCTTGCTGCTAGGGGCGCTCATCTCCTGCCTCGACTTCTTTGATGGCCCGCAAGAACGGCGCCACTTCACCTTCCGCGAGAAACTAGCCACATTACGCCACACCATGCCCTCCGGCCTCAGTTTTGGCCTAGTGGCCTTTGCGCTCGTCTCCATCCCGCTTGTGAACCTCGTTGCCCTGCCCCTCTGTGTCGCCGCCGGGAACATGCTGGTCATCGAGCGGGGCGGCATGCGCGTGACGGATGATGAGTCTCGTCACTCCTCGCTATACAACGGCGTACTCAAGTAGCGCTCGCCGTTACTGGGTACAATAAAGACAATGAGTTTACCGGCGTTTTCGGGGCGACGGGCGATGCGCAACGCGGCGAGGGCGGCGGCACCACTGGAGATGCCGACCATCAGCCCCTCTTCGTGGGCGAGGCGGCGCGCCATGGCGAAGGCATCGTCGTTGCTCACCTGCTGGACCTCATCAATGATTGCGGCGTTCAGCACATCGGGCACAAAACCGGCGCCGATGCCCTGGATCTTGTGGGGGCCGGGCTGCCCGCCAGAGAGGACGGGGCTGGCTTCGGGTTCGACGGCGACCACCTTGAACGACGGGCGGCGCGCCTTGAGCACCTCGCCCACGCCGGTGATGGTACCGCCGGTGCCGACGCCACTCACCAGAAAATCCACAAGGCCGTCGGTATCGCGCCAGATCTCTTCGGCGGTGGTATGGCGATGGACTTCAGGGTTGGCGGGATTCTTAAACTGCTGCGGCATAAAGCCATTGGGCAGATCGGCAACAAGCGCCTCGGCACGCGCAATTGCGCCGCGCATCCCTTCGGGGCCAGGCGTCAACACCAGTTCTGCGCCATAGCCGCGCAGCAACTTGCGCCGTTCGACGCTCATCGTCTCTGGCATGGTCAAAATGAGACGATAGCCCTTGGCCGCCGCGACGAAAGCCAGCCCAATGCCGGTATTGCCACTGGTCGGCTCGACCAGAATCGTTTCACCGGGGCGAATCAGCCCTGCGCGTTCAGCCGTCTCGATCATCGCCAGACCGATGCGATCCTTCACCGAGCTGGCTGGATTAAAGAACTCAAGTTTAGCTACAACGGTAGCTTGCGAATCATTGACCCGATTAAGGCGAACCAGCGGCGTACTGCCAACCAACGCGGTGATACTGTCGTAGATGCGAGGCATAGGAATCCTTTTAGAGGCGATAAAGCGGTAAGACAAGGTTTCAGGGGTCAGGTTTCAGGGGTCAGCCCGAGCGCACCAGAAAGCGGTGCGTGGCACTAAACTGTAAAGCCACGGCGTAGCCCCAGCAGCGGATTTTAGGGTGGCAGCCCTAAGCGTAATGCGCATGGGGCCGGGCCCCCGAAAAATCTTCCTTCTAGAAAACCATTGTAGCGCCGCAAGGCAGCAAAGTCAAGTTCTTACGCAATATTATTAAGAAATACAAATAGGCTATACTGCGCTCAAAGCAGCACAAACAGCAAGAGGAGGGTGGCATGCGCGGGCGATCAGTACGCACAGCGGGGCGGTCGGGGGGCGGTGAAGAGGCAGTACGGCTCACGCGCTGCATAGGAACGTGGTTGGCAGAAGAGCCAGACGCGGCGGAAGAGCAGCGCATCGCGGAGGCGAGTCGGCTGCTGAAAGAGCAGCGCGCCCAAGCGACCATATTCCACCGCGATCCGGTGGCGGCACGCGCCTTTAGCATCAAGCTCTTCCGCGAGGAGCGTTTTGCGCCCCTCCATTTTGGCGATGCACTGGTGGCAAAGATGATCGCCCAATGTGGCGAGCCGCCAGTGGTAAGTGCAGAGAATGAAGAGCAATTCTCGGACTACTTGCGTGACGCGATTCTGGTGGTGGCGCTACCCAATACGCGCCGCCTCTTGGCGGCCCAACTGCGGCGCGTGCTGCCTAGCTATGTTGAGGCGGGCCAGTGGCAAGAGGCCATCGCCGTTGATCACAACGCCTTTCGCACTTCGCTTGGCACGGAAGTGACGCCCTTCTTGGCCCATATGGCTCTAGCCGGCCTTGCGGCCTACTACGAGGAGCATGAAGAGTAGCCTCATGCTCTCTTTTCTGTACTACCTAATGGCGCAATGCGCACGCGCATCGCATGCAACAAGGGCCGCTCTCATTGAGAGCGGCCCTTGTTGCATGCGATGCGCTGTTTCTTGTGCGAACTACTTTCTGCTTTTCCACAAGCAAAAGATTTGGGTGTGACTGCAATCTGTAGGGTGGTGCCCTGCACCCCTTTGGACGGGGGGAGGATGCGAGGGAACCAAGTTCCCCCG
>RSAS01000128.1 GCA_003934145.1 Candidatus Viridilinea halotolerans
AGCCGGAGCCGGAGCCGGAGCCGGAGCCGGAGCCGGAGCCGGAGCCGGAGCCGGAACCTGTGGCGGCTGACGCTTTGCCCGATCTCGCCTGGCTCGCCCACACGCCCGTGCGCCGGTTTGAACCGCCCGAGCTGCTAGGCATGACCTTGGCGGGCTACACCATTAGTCGCTTCCTCGGCCCAACCGAGACCGGGCCGGTCTATCAAGCGCAACGCTCCGCGCAGGAAGGCCCGCGGGCGCTGAAGGTCTTGAGCCATCAGTTGACCCAAGAACCTCTTTTTCGCCAGCATTTTCACGAGCGATTAGATGGGATGCGCGGGCTAACCCATCCCCACTTACTGCAAATCGAGGCCATTGGCGAAGAAGCCGGGCTCTGTTTTGTGGTGATGGAATGGCTGCCCGATGGTACGCTACGCAGCTTTTTGCAGCGCCGCGGGAGTGCGGGCTGGTCGTTGCCCCTCGCGGTAGATATGATCCGCCAGACTGCCGAAGCCTTGGCCTTTATGCAGGGCCAGGGTCAGTTCCATGGCGCAGTGAAGCCGGCCAATTTGCTTCTCGCGCGCCGCGAGGATGGCCAGCCGGGCTACCTAGCGAAGTTGGGGGATGTTGGCTTGGGGCCGTTGCTGCTCGAATCGGAAGAGGCACTCGGCGCGGTCTGGGGCGATACGCTGATCTATGCGATGCCGCCCGAACGCTGCCAAGGGCTGGCGGTAGATGGGTATGGCGATCAGTATGCGCTGGGGGTGATCCTCTATGAACTGGCGACGGGGAGTGTGCCCTTTGAGGCGCGCACGCTTGATGACGCCGTCTTTCGTCATGTCTACACCGCGCCTGTGCCACCGCGTAACGTCAAACCCGATCTACCGGCAACCTTCGAGGCGATCATTCTGCGCTGTCTGGCCAAGCAGCCGAGCGAGCGTTTTGCCCGCATGGATGATCTAGCGCAGGCGTTGGGTGATCTGCTGCATAGCGCAGCGCTGATGCCGCAGGTAGTGGCTGACGCGCCGTCGGGCGGGGTGACGCAAAAGTTGCTTCGTGGTCCGGTGCAACCGCGCATTCAGGCGCTCGACCAGTATGGCCGCGTGCTGGCCACCCACGATCTCACCGGCGATGGCTTGAGTGTCGGGCGCGACACGAACAACACGCTTGTGCTTGCCTCCGAGGAGATTGAAGCGCGCCAGATCGAATTGGACTGGGATGGCAGTGTTATCATCATTACAAGCGTAGCCCAAGATGCTGTGGTGATGGTGGGCGAAAAGCAATTGAAGCCGCGTGAGACCCAGATCTGGGCGTGGGAAGAGCCGATGCGTATGGGTTCTTTCTGGCTGCGCGCCGAGGCATTGCAGGTCCAGACGCAGCCCTCCACACCGGTAGCGGCGACCAGTAGCCACGATGCCTTTAATGATGGCCATGGCCCCGCGGCGACCAGCGGGGCCACCGCTGCCGCCGGTGGGCCGGTGGTGATAACGCTACCTGCACAAACCGCGCCAAGCAACACGGCACGAACTGCGCCACTGCCGCCACCCGCGCAGCACCCCGACAGCACCCATCCCGATGAGATCTTGGCCGAGCGCATTGGCGTCGGTGTGGAGCCGGAGAGCCTGCAACTCACGACCGGAAGGCCAAGCACCTGCCGCGTCACGCTGATCAATCTGGGGCACACGGTAGACCACTTCACCATCAGTGTCGAAGGAGTACCTGCCCATTGGATCGCCGAAAAGCAACCCCAGGTGCAACTCAACCCCGGCGCCCAAGAGAGCCTCACCCTCACCATTCTGGTGCCGCAGGTGGCCGAAAGTTTAGCGCAAGAGTACCCGGTTGTGGTGCGCGCGCGTTCCCGCGAGAACCCGCGTGAGTCCAATACCGACCTAGGCGTCTGGACGGTTCTCCCCTTCAGCAGTACCTCCTTCATGCTGCGCCCCAAACGGCAGCGCTGCCTCGTGCGTAGCACCTTCAACGTAACGCTGCGCAACCAAGGCAATGCGCCCGCGACGTTTCACCTGCATGCGAGCGACGATGAGGAACTGCTCAATTACCAGTTCAGCGAAGAGCCGCTGACGCTCGCCCCTGGGGCGACAAAACGGGCCAATCTCGTGGTGCGCCCCAACCGTTGGCGCTGGTTTGGCCAGCCAACGCAACACCGCTTCAGCGTCCAGGCGCGCCCGCAGAGCGACACCAACCCGCACAGCGATAGCGCCCAACTGAACCAACATGTCTTTTTTCCACGTTGGATCTTTGTCTTCTTCCTCGTGAGTCTCTTGCCCTTCATCGCGGGCTTATGGTACTGGTACCGCCCGCAGATCACCGATCTGCGCACGACCACGCGCGTGCCGGTGGCGGGCGATGGGGTGCTGGTGCAGTGGACAGCCATCAATGCGCCGGTGGTCGAATTATTCCTCAACGAAACACCGGTGCCGCGCCTAACTGGCCCCCACTACCACATCTTTGCCGAGGGCTTCACCGAGCCACCGGAGATCAAACTCGTCGCCAGCAACTGGTTTTTCGCCTACGATGAGCGTAATCTGAGCCTGAGCCTCGTGGCACCGACGCGCACACCGACGCGCACACCAACGCGCACGCCCACGGCAACGCTGCCCCCCACGGCAACATTGCCCCCCACGGATGTGCCGGCGGCACTACCACTCGTGCCAGTAACGCCCTCACCCGCGAATACCCCCACGCCGACGCTGACGCCCACGAGCCAGGCGCTCTGCGTGGTGGGCAGCGTATTGAGCATCAGCGGCCAAGGGCCGCCCGCGACGGCGCTGCTGCTCTACTTCGACGAGCGCCCCGTCGGTGGCGGCTTCAGTGATGCCAACGGACGCTACGCCATCGAACTGGGCCGCGTCGTCGAGCGCCACGGCATCTACACCGTCAGTGTGCGCGTCCGCGACACCGGCGAAGTCTTACGCTCCATCCTCTGCATCGTGCCCAGCCCGACGCCGCAAGATCCCCTGCCAATGGCGACGCCGGAAGGGGACGCGGGGGACGCGGTGCCGCCGCCATTGTCAACGCAGTAACACCAATTGGGTGTGACCAAAACTTGTAGGAAGGGTGCGCGAGGGAACCTGGTTCCCTCGCATCCTCCCGCATTCCGGCGGGCAAGGGTGCGCGAGGGAACCTGGTTCCCTCGCATCCTCCCGTATTCCGGCGGGCAAGGGTGCGCGAGGGAACCTGGTTCCCTCGCATCCTCCCGTATTCCGGCGGGCAAGGGTGCGCGAGGGAACCTGGTTCCCTCGCATCCTCCCACCGCCCGGCAGGGAAGGGGGCGCAGCCCATGCGCATGAACCTAAACCTCTGGCGGGCCTGCCGACGGGGGTTCGGGCTTGCCCTACCTGAAGAACTATCCCATAATGGACTTGCAATATGCAAAAAAAGGAATATACTATACCTATGAACTACGCAAGCGCCGAGCGGCAGGCCCGCCTCTTCAAAGCGTTGATGCATCCCGTCCGGCTACAGATCCTCGATCTGCTGCGCGACGGCGAGCAGTGCGTCTGTCATCTAGAGGCTCTGCTTGGCCAGCGCCAAGCATATGTCTCGCAGCAACTTGCGGTGCTGCGCAAGGCGGGCCTGCTCAACGACCGGCGTGATGGCGGGAATAGCTACTACTGTATCACGCGCCCCGAGGTGCTGGGCCTGCTCGATAGCGCACGGGCAATTATGGGCGAGGCGTGGAGCGAACGCAGCGCACCACCGCCCGATTGCCCATGCCCGCGCTGTAGCCCAAGCCTTGGGCGTAGCCCCGATCCGGTCATGTTTTCCACAGAGGAGATCCTACGATGAATGTCAAAGTCCTTGGTTCTGGCTGTAGCAACTGCAAACGCCTCGAAGAGCGGGTACGCAAAGTAATGCGTGAACGCGGTCTGGAGGGTGAGGTCGAAAAGGTGACCGACTACGCCGAGATGATGCGCTGGAATATCCTCAAGACCCCCGGCCTCGTGGTGGATGATGTCCTTGTCGCTTCGGGGCGTATCCCCAACGATGATGAGCTTGCTGGCTGGTTGGTGAAGTAAGGGGCCAGATAGGGGGCACGGTGCGCCATGCCCCTCGTTTTGGGTTTAGTGTATTCAGGTTTTTGCATATTATTTTGATGGGGCCACGGCCCATGGGCATGAACGTAAGGGGCCTGCGCCCCCTTAAACCCCGCCGGAAGGGGGGAATTCTGCGGGGGCCAAGCCCCCGCACCCCCGCCGTCGGGTTTAAGGGCGGACAGAAAATGTGTGCGCCGCCTTGTAAGAACCGCATTGCAACACCAAGAATCTCGACATCTTCGCCCCCTCTCCCACGTTGTGGGAGAGGGGGTAGGGGGTGAGGGCCATCCCAATCGCCTATCTGCGCTCTATGGAGCAAATGTTCTATCCGCCCTTAAACGTCGGTAGGCCCGCCAGAGGCTTACGTTCGTGCGTATGGGGCCACGGCCCCGCGCCCCCACCGCCTGGCGGCTATGCACACGAGGAGACCTTCTCATGGCTCAATCACTCCCTTCACCGGCTGATGCGCAACGCAGCGCTACGACACGCGTTTGGCTAATCGTCGGCGCGGCGACACTACTCTGGCTGATCGCTTACAACAATGTGCAGGCGCTGGCCGAGTGGCTCACCTTCTCGCTCTTCGGCTTTGAACATGGCTCGCGGATGGGCGAGTCGGTTGCGTTTTTCCTCTACGATGTGCCGAAGATTCTGCTGCTGCTGACCGGCATGATCTTCGTGATGAGTACCCTGCGTACCTTTTTTAGCCCGGAGCGCGTGCGCCAAACGCTTGGCGGTAAGCGTGAGGGCGTCGGTAATGTGATCGGGGCCGGGCTCGGTGTGTTAACCCCCTTCTGCTCTTGTTCAGCGGTGCCGCTCTTCATCGGCTTCGTCAAGGCGGGTGTGCCGCTGGGCGTCACCTTCTCGTTCCTGATCGCCGCACCAATGGTTGATGGCGTCGCTTTGGCGCTGCTGCTCGGACTCTTTGGCTGGCAATTGGCTGGGCTCTACCTCGTTTCCGGAATGACCATCGCCATCCTTGCGGGGATTCTCATCGGGCGTATGCACATGGAGCGCCACGTCGAAGGTTTTGTCTGGGAGATTCGCGGCGGTGATGGCGCGGTTGCTGAAGAGCAATACACTTGGACGCGCCGTTTCGGCGAAGCCTGGGAACAGGTGCGCGAGATTGTCGGCAAGGTTTGGCCCTACGTGGTGCTTGGCATTGCGCTTGGTGCGGGCATCCACGGTTTTGTGCCTGAAGATGCCCTGGCCGGAATCATGGGCAAAGAGGCGTGGTGGTCGGTGCCGGCAGGCGTGCTCCTGGGCGTGCCGCTCTATTCCAATGTGGCCGGGGTCATCCCGGTGGTTGATGCGCTGATGGCCAAGGGCGCGGCGATGGGCACCATGCTCGCCTTTATGATGTCGGTGGTGGCCCTGAGTTTGCCTGAGATGATCATTCTGCGCCGCGTCCTCAAGCCGCGCCTGATTGCAACTTTCGTGGGCATCGTGGCGACCGGGATTATCATCGTCGGTTACCTGTTTAACCTGGTGATCTAAACGCAGAGAGGGGGATTCAGGGAGAACTAGGTTCTCCCTGAATCCCCCTCTCTGCACCTGAAAGGATGGCCCAATACTTTTCAGATAAGACCTCACAAGGTCTGCCCTGCCGCATTGGGATGCCGCCATTAAAGACTTGTGAGGTCTACCTTGCTCGCGGGGCTCTTGCTGGTTGGAAAACCGAGTTCCCGTGCGCCCCCTTGCGCAATAGCCTCACTCCACCAACTGCGAATGGTAGATCTCGGCGTAGATCGGGTTTTGTTCGAGCAAGGTGGCGTGGGTGCCGCTGGCGACAAGATTGCCTTGGTCTAAGACGAGGATCAGGTCGGCGTTGCGCACGGTGCTGATGCGTTGCGCGATCACGAAACTGGTGCGCCCCTGCATGAGCCCGTCGAGCGCCCGCTGGATCTGTGCCTCGGTCTGGAGATCGACGCTGCTCGTGGAATCATCCAGAATCAGGAGGCGCGGGTTGAGCAGGAGCGCCCGCGCAATCGCCACGCGCTGCTTTTGGCCGCCGGAGAGGGTGACACCCCGTTCGCCTACGCGGGTCTGGTAGCCTTCGGGGAAACCCATAATGAAGTCGTGGGCCGCTGCCGAGCGCGCCGCCGCCTCGACCTCGGCGTCGCTCGCTTCAGGCCGCCCAAAGGCAATATTCTCGCGGATCGTCCCGCTGAAGAGGTTGGTCTCTTGCAGTACAATGCCCACTTGCGAGCGAATGCTATCTAACGTTACCGCCCGCAGATCGTGGCCGTCAAGCAGCACCGCGCCCTCCACCGGATCGTAGAAGCGTGGCAGCAGGCTGATGATACTGGTTTTGCCGCTGCCCGTCGCCCCGAGCAGAGCCACCGTCTGCCCCGGCTCGACCGCGAAACTCACATCGCGCAAGGCAGCCTCGCTCGCCCCCAGGTAGCGGAAGGTGACGTTGCGAAACTCGACACGCCCCGCCAAGGGCGGCAAGGGGGGCGCATCAGGGCGGTCGCTAATCTCAATCGCGGCGTCGAGTACCTCGAAGATGCGCTTGGCCGAGGCGCTCGCCTGGGCCATCAACGCGATCACAAAGCCGAGTTGGCCCAAGGGGAAAAAGACGTAGAGCAGGTAGAGGCTAAACTTCTGGTAAACACCGAGATCGAGCGTGCCCGCCAGAATCTGCTGCCCGCCAAAATAGAGGATCGCCGCTTGGCCCAATTGTGACACCAAAAAGACAATCGGGAAGAGAAACGAGAAGACACGACTGATACGCAACTGCTGATCCATCAGATCGGTCGCCGCCGTCGTGAAACGCTGCGCCTCGTGCGTTTCGCGCGCAAAGGACTTCACCACGCGCATCCCCGCAAGATTCTCTTGCAGCACCGTATTCAGGGCGGCCAACTTGATCTGCACCGCCTGAAAGAGCGGCTGCGCCAGCCGCCCAAAGACGATAAAGAGCGCCAGCGCAATCGGCAACAACGGTAAGACCACCAGGGTCAACTGGAGATTGCTAAAGGCCAGCACCAAGAGGGCGCCAGTGAGCAGCAAAAAGGCCGAAGCGGCAATCACCAAACCTTGGGCAATGAAGGTCCGCAGGCGTTCCACATCGTCGGTGGCGCGGATCATGAGCTGCCCGGTCTGATTCTGATCATAAAAACTGAAGGAGAGGCGCTGAATTTTGCTAAAGATCGCATTACGCAGATCGAAGGCCAAACCCTGCGAAGTCGTCTCCGACATAAAAGCCTGCAAAAAGGAGAAGAGGCCGCGCAGCAGCGCAAAGAGCAGAATGAGGCCCGCCGCGCTCCAGATCAGTTGTTCGGCCTCACGCAGACTCAGCGCACGCGCCTGCGTCACCGCATCAATCATGGTTTGCACCAAGACCGGCACCGCGAGCTGGGCCAGTGTTGCCACCAGCAACGCGCCATAAGCCAACGACGCACTACGCCACTGGCCACGCAAATACCCAATCGCACGCAGCAGGGCAGGACGACGGCGCACCTGAGGAGCTTGCACGGGGGGATTTCCTTATGTAGAACAGGAGAACAGGAGAACAGAGGAACAGGAGAACAGAGGAACAGGGGAACAGAGGAACAGAGGAACAGAGGAACAGAGGAACAGAGGAACAGGGGAACAGAGGAACAGGGGAACAGATGTCGTAGTGTAGCGTAACAGGGTTGGCAAGGGGCGTCAAGGCGTCAAGGAGAGGTGGTACAATTCACGTTGAGCCGTGTCTGGTGGGGGAGTTGGGGGCATGGCCCCCACAAAATCCCCCTGCCGGGCGGGGAGTTGGGGCATGGCCCCCACAAAATCCCCCTGCCGGGCGGGGAGTTGGGGGCATGGCCCCCACAAAATCCCCCTGCCAGGCGGGGGTTTGGGGGCATGGCCTCCACAAAATCCCCCTGCCGGGCGGGGGGGTGGGGGCATGGCCCCCACAAAATCCCCCTGCCGGGCGGGGGGGGTGGGGGCATGGCCCCCACAAAATCCCTTCAAACCAGCAAATTTTAGGGCAGCAGCCCTAAAATTGATGCATACAGGGGCGCATATTCATAGATGAGAAAGAAATACCATGACTCTACAAGAGATGCTTATCGAAATCCCCAAACTAACGATGCAAGAACAACTGCTTTTATTGGAAAGCCTAAGCCACGCACTAAATACCAATACATCACAATCAGCACCGATTACGCAACAGAGTTCATTAGTAGAAAAACTCTATGGTGCATTTAATCCAACAAAAGTAATTCTGACGGATGAGGACGTTGATCGCATGCGCTTTGAGGCAATTATGGAGAAGCATTCATGATGCGTGTGCTTATTGATGCCAATATCCTTCTTGATCTCATCCTCGCACGCGAGCCTTTCGCCAACGAAGCTCGTGCAATCTGGATTGCCTGCGAGCAAGGCCGCTGTGTTGGTTTTGTGGCTGCGATTAGTGTTACCACGATCTGGTATGTTGGCCGTCGCCAAGTTGGTTTTGCTATTGCTCGTCAACGAGTGGCTGAATTATTGAGCATCCTTCGGGTAGCTCCGGTGGATGCATTGGTATTGCAGCAAGCTTTAGCAAGTGCGCTGACGGATTTTGAAGATGCAGTGCAATTGGCATCTGCTCTAAGATTAGGACTTGATGCTATAGTGACGCGCAATAGTAAAGACTTTGTTGGTGCAACACTTCCTATTCTCACCCCTGCTGAATTCCTAGCTCGTCTGGCCCCCCCCAAGACCGCGTAGTGCGACAAGATAGATTCCCATGTTCCCTAAAATTCCTTGGTTTTCCATCCTGCTGCTCTTGCTCTTCGTCAGTCCGGTGGCGCTGCTTACGGCGCAGACAGGTGACGTGGCGCAAGTGGGCGTGCCTTGCCAGCAGGTGTTGGTCGATCCTACCGTTACGCTGAGCGGCGACGCATCGCCGTGGGTGGTCTATGCGCCGACGCGTAGCTTTGCGACGGAGCATACCCGTTCAGAACCTTTCGCGCTAGGGCTATCGGCAGGCGCCATCGTGGGCCAGCCGGTGACGCTGCCGAGTAATGTGGGTGATCTCTTTGGACGGCTCTGGTATCGTTATGCACCAGCCAGTAACGGGACGGTTGAGCAACTGCGCGTGGAACTCTACCGTGGCTCGGCAGTGGCCCCGGCGGGGCTGTTGGCAACCGTGGCGCTCCTCGAAACGGGCGATCTCGCGGTGGGCGATTGGCGTGAGTTGGAGTGGAATGCCTCCAATGATCTCTTGGCACAATTGAGTGAGCTAGAGAATCAGACACTGCTTTTGGTGGTGCGGGTGCTCGGATCGGGCGGCAACACGACGCAGATCTGGCTTGACGATCTGGCGCTGCAGCTTTGCCAAAACGAGCAGCGGGTGACGCTGCGCGGCGTGGTAACCTATGATGGCGAGGCGCTAGTAGATGCACAGGTAGCGCTGAGCCACACCACGGCGGAAGCGACGCGCGTCGTCGCCACGACGCGCACCGATGCGACGGGCGCATATGGCTTTCCGGGGGTAGTGCCGCTGGCGGAAGGGGCGCGTTACCGTATCTGGTATCTCAATGCGCCCCTTGGGGCGCGTATGGGTCGCCAATTGGGCTTTTGGGCCGGCCCGGAGTTGACGAGTCTGCCCGATAGCTTTGAGTTGGCCGGTTTGAATTTTGATGTCGGTGATGTTACGCTCTTTGCCCCAGAAGCGCATGTGCGCACGGTCTTCGATCAAATTCCCGCTTTAACGTTGCGCTGGTTGCCGCGTTCCCACCCGCTAGCCAATGAGCGCCATCGTGTTTGCCTCTATGACCCGGCGCGCGGCGATGCGCAGACCGGCTTGCCGCAGCAGTGGTGCAGTGGGTTGCTCGATCCGGCGCGCGACACCTTGGCGGTGCCGCTGCGCAATCTGCCCGGCTTTGTGCCCGAAGCGGGGCGCGCCTACCATTGGTATGTGACCATTTCGCAAGCGGAAGGGCCACAGTATGGCGTGAGTTTCTACGAGCGGGTGGTGCGGGTGCAGCAGCCGGCGGAGGCTACAGCCGACGCTCTTTTAGGAACGCAAAACACCACGGTGCCTTCCCCCCTCTCCCACAACGTGGGAGAGGGGGCAGGGGGTGAGGGCCATCCGTGGCATCCCCATAATCTATCCGTGGCTTACGGAGCGAATGCTCTGACCGCGCTTAAACACGCGGGAGAGGAGACAGGGGGTGAGGGCCATCTAGGGCATGCCCAGAACCTAAGCGAGATGCTTGGTACAACCCAAACCACCGCGCAAGCTGCCGACTGGACGCTGTTGGTCTATCTGGCAGGCGATAACGCGCTGGGTGATGCGGCGCGGGCGGAGGAGTTGTGGTTGCCCGAAGCGCAATTGGCGGTGTTGCCTAGTTTGGCGACGGCCCATCCAGGGGTGCGCCTGGTGAGTCTGGTGGATCGTTTGGGAACGCCAGGGGTGCGCATATGCGCCTATGTTGCAGAAAACGAGCCGCAGTGTGAGGATCGTGCAACAGCGAGCAGTAGCAGCGCGACAACGTTGGGCGATGCAGTAGCAATGGCACGCGAGCAATATCCGGCGCAGCGCACGGCGCTGCTGGTCATTGCGCCGGGGAATGCGGTGGGTGAGTTGGCCTACGCGGAAGCGACGGGGCAGGTGTTGCGTTTGAGCGATCTCCAGGCGGCGTTCCAGAGCGCCGGGCTGGGGGGCAACCAGCAACTCGATCTGGTGATCTACCAGGTACCGCTCTTTGGGACGGTGGATGGCTTACGGGCGATGGCACCCTATGCGCGCTTTATGGTGGCTGCGCCGGATCAGGTTTGGCAGGTGACACCTTATGAACAGCTTGTGGGGCTGTTGGCGGCAACAAACGATGCTGCGGCAGCGGCGACGGGAGTGGTGGCGCGTTATGCTGAGGCAATACCCGCAACACGCGCCTTCGCCATGGCGGCCTACGATCTGAGCCGCGTGCCAGCGTTGGGCGTGCGCCTTGATGCGCTGGCCGATGCGCTGGCCACGGAATTGCTCAGCGATCAGGCCAATGTTGTCCCCGCCTTCCACGCGGCCCGCACGGCTGCCCCGGTCTACGATGCTTCAGGCAATGGCTTACTTCATGGCTTGGCCACCGACGGCGAGCCGCTGTCGGTGGCGGAGGATGCCCTGCTCGATCTACAGCGTTTTGTGGTTCACTTGAGCAATGCGCCGCTGCGCGAAGGCCAAAATTCGCGCACCCCGGAAGCGGCGCAACGCCTCGCGGCGCTGCTGCTTGATGGCGCAACCACGCCCGTGCTGACGGCAACGCTCCGTTCAGGGCTGAGTAGCAGTGGGCAGTCGATCGCGCTTGCAGGCCACGGTTTGGCGATCTTGCTACCCTCCGGCGAGCGCCTCGGCGGGCAACCCGCGCTGGCTGAGAGCTATTTCGCGCTGAATCCCAGCAGTAGCTGGACGGCGCTGCTGCGTGTCCATCTGAGCCGCATCCTACCCACTGGGCTGGGCGGCATCACCGAGGGGCGCTTGGGCGGGCCGCACATGCTGCCGCTGCCGGGCGGCTTTTTGCCCCTGGTGCTACCCGACGAGGGGCGCGTGGTCTATTTGCCGCTGGTGGCGCGGTGAGCGTCAAACCCATGCTCCCGATCCGCAGAGCGCCACTTGCCCACCATGTTGGGGCGCTCTGCATCTACCTGCTGTTGGCGATTGCGCTAACTTGGCCGTTGGCGAGTCGGCCCGGCAGCCTGCTCATTGGTGGCTACGAGAGCCGGGGCTTTACCTTTGAAGATGGTTCACAAAACATCTGGAACATCTGGTGGGTGGGCCATGCGCTGGCCGAAGGCAAGCATCCCTTCTGGAGCGACATGCTCTACTATCCCGAAGGGCTCCAGTTTTACTTTCAGACCCTGAACCTCGCGGGGATCGTGCCGGTCTTGCCGATCCATTACGCCTGGGGGCCAGTGGCAGCCTATACGTGTGCGCTCTGGCTGGCGCTTACACTCACCGGCTATGCCGGCTTTTTACTGACCCGCGCCTTTGTGCCCGGCTGGTTCATCCCGCTCTTCGCAGGTTTCTTACTGACCGCCAGCCCGTTCCATCTGATGAAATTGCGTGGGAACCATGTCAACCTGCTCAGCATGCAGTGGATGGTGCTCTATGTATTGGGCCTGATGTGGCTGACGCAACGCCGCGACAAACGTTCCGCTTTGCTGCTTGCCTTCAGTGCGCTCATGGTGGCGTTGAACGATTGGTACTGGGTGCTCGCGTGTGCGTTCTTTACGCTGGCGTGGTTTGCGTATAGCCTCTGGCACGACAGCGATCGCCAAGGCCAACTGCGTGCCTATGGGCGTTTTGTGGGCTACACGCTCATCTTGGCCACCCCGTTGCTGGTAGGCATCTGGGGCATCCGTGAACGCTTGCAACTCGTGCCGGTCGCGGGCGATCAGTGGTGGCGCGTCGAGAACGAGCACTTCGCGGCGGATGCCCTGGGGCTCTTCTTTCCCGCCCTCTGGCCTTGGTTAGAAGGTGAACAGCAACAAGCCCTGCTCAAAGCACTGACCCCCCACACCCCGCCGCAATACACCCCCGAAGCGTGGTACGTTGGCGCAGGCTGGCTCTTGCTCGCCTTGGCCGCCGTGGGTATGTGGCACGCCGGGCAGCAACGCTGGCGCTGGCTGTTTGTTGGCGGCTGCATGTGGTTGCTTGCGCTCGGACCAACGCTCACCGTCGCCGGATTCAAACTGGGCATCCCCATGCCTTATGCGCTCCTGCAAGAGTTACCCTTCTTGACCGTAGCGCGGCGGCCAAGCCACTTTGCGGCGCTCTGCATCGTAGTGGCGATGATCTTTGCGGCACTTGGCTTGCAACATATCAGCCAGTCGCGTACCCGTCTGCAGCGTGGCTTTTTGTACACGGGATTGATCGCGCTGGCGGTGATTGAACTCTGGCCGACGGGTTGGTTGCACTACGAATTTCAGGTTGATCCGCTCTTTGCGCATATTCGCAACAAGCCAGGGGTGGTGGTGGATCTGCCCTACGAAGAACTCTGGACGAGTCGTTCGCTGCGCAACCAGACCGTACACGAACAGCCCATTTTAGGCGGCTACGTCGCCCGCCGTCCGCCCTATCCAACGTTCTACAGCAACCCGTTGTTCAGCCAGCTTGCCCTGATGAAACCCTGGCCGGATGATATTATCCCACTTGACCCACCAACACTACAGGCGATGCAGTGCTACTACCGTTTGCGCCATGTTGTTGTCGCACTTGATGAAACAGAAGCAGCACAATTGTCCAAACTCACGACAATGCTCACAACCTTGACTGGCACAACGTTGCAGCCTACGTATAATGATGGTAGCTACCTCGCCTACGAACTGCCATTTTTTGCTGATGCCTGTCGGGCCTTCCTTTTACTTGACCGTGGTTGGTTTGAACGCGAGACCGACGGGGTGCGGATTTGGCGTTGGACTGGGGCGGAAACGCAGTTCTGGGTGATAAATCCCTTTGCTCAACCGCGCCCGATGCGGCTGAGCATGGCGATAGATGGCCGCTATCCAGTGTATAGTGAACTCTGGCGCAGCCATGAACTACTCGCCCGCTGGGAAATCCAACCTACACGACGTGATTACGAACTGCTGCTGGTCGTTCCCCCAGGCGCAACGCAGTTCACAATACACTCGACAACCATCGCTGAACCCGGAACGCCACGGCAGATTGCATTCCCACTGGTAGCGTTACATATAGAAGAGTAACCCTATGACCAAACAACCCCTGGCCATGGCACTAGCCAAAGTAGTCATTGCCGCCGCATGGGCCGATGGCCACTTAGCCCACGAAGAGGTCAATAGCCTCAAAAATCTCTTGGCCGAACTGGGCCAGACGGGGGGGCACGGCACGATGGCCTTGACCATGCAGGACTGGGCCGAACTCGACATCTACCTCTATTCGGCGGTGGAGGTGGAAGAGCGGCGACGCCTCGTGGCCGAATTGGCGGCATTGATGCATAGCGACGAGGAGCGCAGCCTGGCGCTGCTCGCGCTCGATCGCATCATGGCCGCCGACCGTGTGCATACCGATGAGGAGCGCAAGGTGGCCGAGGAGGTGCGCAACGCCCTTGTCCATCCGGATGAAGGTTTGCTCGCCAGCCTGGGTGCGTTGCTGCGGCGCACGATTGGCCTACCGCCGCGGGAGGTGCCAGGCCCCAACCGGGAAGAGCACCTTGATGAATTTTTGCACAATCGCGTCTACTATGCCGTGCGGGTGCGTTTGGGCAAAGCGCCGGAGGAGGGGCTGGGCATTCCCGCCAGTGAAGCGCGCAAACTGGCCCTCGCAGGAGGCATTATGGCGACCGTCGCGCGCCTCAATGATCGTGTAGACACGGCGGAGCGCGAAAAGATCATTGGCGCCCTCGCGCAGGGCTGGAACCTCGACCGCGTTCGCGCCGAGGTGGTGGCTGAAGCAGCCATTACCGAAAGCGCGGGGAATCTAGACACCTACACGATCACGTATGAATTTGCTCAGATCACGAGCGTGGAAGAGCGCTTACTCTTTCTCGATGCCCTCTTTGCCGTCGCCATGGCCGACGGCCCGCTGACGAGCGAAGAGAGTGCCGAAATAAGCCGCCTCACCAGCAGCATCCGCCTCGAATCGCGCCATTTCGCCGAGGCGAAGCGGCGGGCAATGGGGGAATAGGCGCGTGCCGCGTGCCCTAGGTAGTGCCGACTTGAGTACGAAATGGCCCGCGGGCCAGTGGCCCCGTGAGAAACAAAAATTCTGTCACCCTGAGTACGCACTGGCCCGCGGGCCAGTGGCCCCGTGAGAAACAAAAGTTCTGTCACCCTGAGCGCA
>RSAS01000838.1 GCA_003934145.1 Candidatus Viridilinea halotolerans
TCCCCGTTTGATTCTGGTTTCGGTTCTGATTCTTTATCTGACTGACTATAGCAGGGCATGGGAGAACCTGGTTCTCCCATAAATCCTACGCAGCAGCAGGGTTGAATAGGCGATTCAGATGCTGACTGATCGCCACCTCCGCGCCCTCAAGGCGCAGATAGATGCGCCCGTCGGCGTCGTGGGCGATCAGGTCGGCCAGCATGCGGTACTCGCTGTCGGAACGCACCTTCATCGTCACGTAGAAGGTTGCGCCCGGCTGCGGGCTGGCGTAGAGTTCGCCAACCGCGTTGCTCAACGGCAGGCTCGCTGCGCCGTGGTGCTGCCACGCCCAAATCACCAGGCTCTGGAACTGCACATCGGCCAGGTAGGGGTCGAACGAACGCACCGGGAACTGGCCCTGGTCGCGGTCGCTCACCTCCGGCATGCGGCAGCGCATGGTGAGGCCATTAGCATCGCTGCTCAAAACCTGTTCGACGCCACGAAAGCGCGGCCCGTGGAAGAGGGTGCCCTTGGCGTAAAACTCAGCCCCCGGCGTCGGCTGGCGCTCGCGCAGATCCATCTGCTCGAGGCGCGGCGCAGCGGCGCGGCGGCCATGGCGCAGGATCAGGCGGGCGCGGTAGTGGTAGCGCGGACGCTTCTCGCCCTCGCTGCTCACCGTCGCCTCCAGCGTCAACGTCCCCGCCGCCGCATCGCGCTCCGTCTCACGAATCGTCAACAGATATTCCGGCGCGAGGCTCTCATCAAAGACAACCCCCTTGAGCACCTGGTAGTTCTCGGCGCGGGCGAAGTGGTAGCCCGGCAGCAACTGTTCGCAACCGTGGATCATCCAGGCCATGCCGCAGGTGGCGGGCAGAACCGCATGGATGCCAATCATATGATCCTGTAGGAAGGGATTATCTTCCAAGGTGAGCTTGCGGTGGATGCGCCAGGTGCGCAACGGGCCGGTGTAGGGCTCCGGCGGCGGGGCCAACGGGCTCCCCACCAAAACTTGCGCGGGCCGTTCGGCCCGAAACTCCAACTCGTCCACCAAACGCGCCACGCCCGCCTCGAGCGGAATGACCTGAATCCCCCGTTCGGCAAAGAGCGTCTTGAGCGCCGGCGTCACCATGCCAGCATCCCACGGCCCCCAGTTGAGCGCGACCGTATGGCATGCCGGGGCGTCGCGCTGGATCAGGTGCGCCACCCGATTCAGGATCTCGTTGGCCATCGCATAGTCCGATTGGCCGGGGTTGCCGTAGAAGCCCGCCGCCGACGAGAAGAGGATCAGGTGGTGCAGATCGGCGGGCGCGAGGCAGGCCAACAGATTGCGTAAACCAACGATTTTCGGCGTAAAGACCGCATCGAAATCGGCGGCCCGTTTCTGCTCAATGCGCCGGTCGGCCAGCACGCCCGCGCCGTGAAAGAGGCCCGTAATTGTGCCAAGGCGCGCTTGGGCATCTGCCAACGTGCTGCGCAGCGCGTCCGCATCAGCAATATCGACACTCAGATACTCAGCGCGCCCACCAGCAGCCCGAATCTCCGCCAGCGTCTGGGCAATCTCGCGCTGCGCCTGGATCGTGCCAAGTTCACGGCGGATCACCGCAGGCGTCGCCTTCTCACCACGGGCGGCAAGTTCCTGCGCGATGCGCTGCATCAAGGCCGGCTCATCGGGACACTCCGCCACAAACGCGGGCGGCTCACCCGCCGCCGAGCGCCCAAGCAGAATAAAACCACAGTGGAAACGGCGGGCCATGCCCACCACACAATTGGCCGTAATGCCACGCGCCCCGCCACTCACGACGAAGAGCGAATTGGCATCTACAGGCCGGGGAGTTGTATTGGTCATGTGATGATCCTAGAGAACAGGGAAAGAGATGGGTTTTAGGGTTTCACCGCAGAGAACGCGGAGTAGCGCAGAGATGAAGCATATGAGAACATCCTTATGCTGAAAAACTCTGCGTAACTCTGCGCCCTCTGCGGTGAAATCTTTTCGGCTTTTCGCCTAAAGCTCCGGCCCAACGAGGCTCACGCGGCCATAGGGGCCATAGCCCACATCGGCGATGAGGCGGTCGGGGTCGTGCAACTCGGCAACAATCAGGTCGGCGGCGTGAACCGCCTCAAGCTCCGGGCTCAGGTCGAGCGAACGGCAGAAGACGTAGGGCCACTCGTGGCGCAGGGTTTTGGTGAGGCCAGCGAGTCCACCCGGAATGGCGCTGTAGTCGTCGCGCATACCGATGCCCAACGCGCCATCCATGCGCGCCACGGTGAAGAAGCAACTGCGTGCCTGCGCGGCGGCGGCTTGCAACGACGGGCTAATGGTGCGCGCCGTGAGGAAGACGTGACGGATGAGCGCGGTGTCGTTCGCGTCGAGCAGTGTCGGCTGGGCCGCCCGTGGGTGCAGGTGGATGAAGGCGGCAACCGGGCCGTAGCTCTGCGCCACCAACTGCAACGCCTGCTCCAACTGGGCTTCACTCGCATCAGCCAGCACCACGCGGCTCACCGCCGGCGGTAACGGGGCCGGATTGGGCACGATGCTCTCCGGGAAGCGCAAGACCACCGCAGGCCAGCCGCGTGCATTGAGCGCCTGCGCGACCGCCGCCGCTAAGGGGCTGCCATCGTCGGTGATGAGGCAGCAGGTACCAGCGGGCAGGGCGCACTCCAGTGCATCGGGCGGGGGCAGGTGGAGCAGCCGCACGACGCTGCGCTCCGCGCCGGGGATGACGGCGGGCGCGGGGGCGTAATCTACCGCAGAGGGCGCAGTGTTTACCGCAGAGGGCGCAGAGAGCGCAGAGGGTGTGGGGGTAGGCGCGGCACCGAGCAGGTGGGGCCGGACGTGCTCTAGCACTTGGCCCAGCGTGCTCAACTCAGCCAAATGCTCCGGCTTGAACGAGGGCATGCCCGGCATACGCTCCTGCATCGCGCCGAGGATCTGCACGCGCTTGATCGAGTCGATGC
>RSAS01000498.1 GCA_003934145.1 Candidatus Viridilinea halotolerans
GAGCGCCGCGCACTGGTCGAGCGCTGCGCGGAAGATAGGCTCGTTGGCGTAGAGATCCAGGCCCATGCCCGCGTACTGGCTCCCCTGGCCGGTGAAGAGGAAGGCTACTTTGGGAGCTAACTGTTGCACGGGGGCGATGGGCATGTTCAATGCGGTATGGTCGGCTAGGTAGTCCTCAATCTGTCTGTTTACCTCATCCAGCGATGCGGCAACCAGCGCCAAGCGATAGGGGTAGTGGCTACGCCCAAGTTGTGCGGTGTAACAGACATCTCCCCACTCTGGTCGCTGATCGCGCTGGCTGAGGGCCGCATAGCGTTTGAGCAGATCGCGTAACGCCTCTGGATGCTTTGCCGAGAGCGGGAGCAGATGAAAGGGAGGCGAATCGACGGCGGGTGCCTCTGTAGCGGTAGATTGGGGTGCCTCTTGCAGAATGATATGGGCATTGACACCGCTGAGTCCAAAGGAGCTCACTCCGGCCAAACGGGGTTCGTCACTGATCCATTCCGTCAACGTGGTTGGGATGTGCAGAGGAAATTCTTGCCACGGGATGTGGGAATTTGGGGTACGCAGATGCAGATGCGGCGGAATTTGCCGATGCCGAAGGGCTAGGATAACCTTCATCAACCCGGCAACACCAGCGGCAGACTCGAGGTGACCAATATTGGTCTTGACAGAACCTACGAGAATCGGAGTCGTTCGTGCCTCTGTCAGCACCCTGCCCAGCGCTCGTAACTCAATTGGATCACCCAGTTCGGTACCCGTCCCATGCGCTTCCACATAACTCAGTGCCCCCCCCGTAACATGAGCGGCAGCGAGGGCTTGGCGCAACAGCGCTTCTTGGGCAAGGCCATTGGGTACGGTCAAGCCGCCGCTACGCCCGTCGTGATTGACCGCCGAGCCACGGATAAGGGCGTAGATCGTATCGCCATCGCGCTCTGCATCGGAGTGCCGCTTCAGAATCAACACCCCGCACCCTTCGCCACGCCCGTAGCCATCAGCGCTGGCATCAAACGTCTTGCTTACGCCATCAGGTGCCGTTGCGTGCATTTCGGCAAGGATAGTGCTTGTCGTGGGTGTCAAGATCAGCGAGACCCCCCCGGCCAATGCGAGATCACATTCGCGTTGGCGAAGCGCCTGACACGCGAGATGGGCGCTTACCAGCGAGGAAGAACACGCCGTGCTGACAACCATGCTGGGGCCATGCAGTCCGAAACTGTAGGAGAGCCGTCCGGCCAGGAAACTTGCTTCGCTACCTGAGCCCACATAGGCATTGGTGTGTCCTTGTTGGCTCAACATCTGCCCAAAATCTTGGTTCATCACCCCGATGTAAACGCCGGTGCGGCTGCCGAGCAGATGGTTTGTTGCGAGGTTAGCATGTTCAAACGCCTCGACACACACCTCAAGCAGGAGTTGCTGTTGCGGATCCATCATGCGGGCTTCGCGTGGCGCAATGCCAAAGAAGGCGGCGTCAAACCAGCCGGGTTCGCCTACGTAGTGTCCAGGGTAGTCCTGCATCACACTACGCTGGCTGACGGCACTGCGACCCGCACGTAGCAACTGCCAAAAAGCTTCCGGGCTATCGGCCTCACCAGGAAAACGACACGCCATCCCAATGACGGCAATTGGCTCATCATAGTTGGCCAGGGTACGCTTCTGTTCCTGAATAACCAGAGCCGACTTGCGAAGGGCACGGCGTAGCTCATCGAGCGAGGGCTGGTCTGACATTACAAAACCTCACCAAACTCTTGGTCAATAAATGCGAGCAACTCTGCGTCGGTCGCATCATCGATCGCTTCTGGTAGCACGAACGCTTCTGGTTGCGCCATGACACGCACATCTGGCGGGTTTTCAGTTGCTTCGTTTGTTTCACCTAGCGACAAACGAAGCTGCCCAAGAAGCCAGGAAGCCAAGCTACGAATGGTTGGATATTCAAAGATCAGAGTGGCATGAAGTGATAACTTCAAATCAACACTCAAAATTCTTCGCAAATCTACTGCCATAAGCGAGTCCATACCCATATCAAAGAGAGGCTGCTCAAGTTCAACCCGTTCCGGCCTGTCGAGGAGCAGGACGCGAGAAACCTCGCGCTGCAACCAGCGGATCAGGTGAGAAAGGCGCTCAGCATCGGGCAGTTGCACGAGTTCGTTGCGTAGGGGCGCCGTCGGTACCAGTGGTGCAGGCGGCGCGGGGTTCAAGGGCAGCACCGCGACATGGGCAGTGGCCTGGCGCATGAGGTAGCAAAAGATCGCTCGCCCCTGCGCCGGGCTGATCATGCCGATGCCCTGGCGCTGCATGGTGGCCGTGAGGTGCGCGGCCAAACCGATCGCGCTCCACGGCCCCCAGTTGATGCTTTGGCCCGTTAAGCCCTGCGCCCGCCGTGCGTGCAACAGGCCATCAAGGAAGCCATTCGCTGCCGCATAGTTGCTCTGGCCGGAAGAACCTATAGCTGATGCCAGCGATGAAAAGCCGATGAAGAAGTCGAGTTCGTACCCGGTCGTCAGGCGGTGCAGATGCCACGCGCCCTCGGCCTTGGGCCGCATCACTCCGGCGAGGCGCGTGGGAGTCTGCGCGGCAAGCACGCCGTCGTCAATCATTCCCGCCGCATGGACGATGCCGCGCAGCGGGCCAAGGGCGTTGCAGTGTGCCAATAGACGCTGCACTGCGTCCGCTTCACCCACATCGGCCCCAACCACTGCCACCGTTGCGCCCGCCGCTTCGAGTTCCATCACAGCCTGCTGCTGCGCCGCACTCAGTTCCGTGCGACGGCTACTCAGCACCAGGCGGCGCGCCCCGTCAGCCACCAACTGCTGCGCCGTCTGCAAGCCCAACGCCCCCACGCCACCTGTGATCAGGTAGCTCGCTTGCGGATCGAGAGACATAGTGACCTGCTCACCCTGATGTTGCCACGGCACGAGGCGGGCGGCAAAACGCA
>RSAS01000022.1 GCA_003934145.1 Candidatus Viridilinea halotolerans
AAGGCCTCCTGCGCCCTGGCGGCTTAGTCGGATTCTTTATCTGAAGAACTATAGCGTGTCGCTCCGCGCCGTCGCGGCGTCGAGGAAGGCGGCGATGGCGCGCTGCTCGGCGAGGGGGGGGAGGGGAAGATTTAGCCCGATCAAGTCGGATGCGTTAATGGCAGGGTAGCTTATGCCCACGGAATGAGCCACAACCCGGTCAAGGAAATGTGGTGTCCGCATAGCGTAGGCGAGAAATGGCCCATTAACTTCGGAACGCGGGCGAAGCACAGCAAACCCTGTCGATGCCACTGCACCGTCAAGTATGGGCTGAACCCTCGCTATTGCCTTTAGATACGTTCTGACCGTGGAAATAATAATATCTTCAGATCGAACTACACGGCGAGCACGCGAGGGAGCGTCACGAAAGACAACGGATTGAGTGTTTGTGATACCCTGAGTCTCGTCTACATCCGATATTTCAATGTAGCGGAACTCTGTGTCAGGGGATGTTGTTTCTGGCAGTACTTCATCGTTGCAGGAAACTAGATGCTTGATAGGCTTGAATGCCCAATGCTCCGGCACCGCGCCCAACCACGCCACGCCCGCATCCTTGTACGCCGGGTATCTTGGAAAGCTCATGCGCCAATACCTTTCAAATAAGACCTCACAGGTCTGTCGTTCCGGCGCGTACGCCGGGGGCGGCCTTTCACACAAGGTTTTTACGAACTTCCATACCTGCAAACCTGTGAGGTGGGGCGCACACCTATAGATCCAAAAACGCACTAGATACCTTGCGCCTCACCTCACAGGTTTTTACGAATTTTCACACATCAGAGGCATCAATGAAATCCACAAAGTCCGCTCTGCCGCATTAGGATGCCATCAGCAAAGACCTGTGAGGTCTATGCTCTCCCTTATTTGAAAGGTATTGGCACATGAAGTTGAACGGTAAAGTTGCCACGAACCTGGTCTTACGTAAAAGGTATTGGCTCATGCCCGCACCGCCCCCGGCTTGACGATGACATTGAGCAACTCGGCGATCTCCGCGCCGAGGCGCTGGAGGTCGGCATCAATGGCCTCCAGCGGGCGCGGCGGCGTGTAGACGTAGAAGTGGCGCGTAAAGGGGATCTCGTAGCCCACCTTGGTCTTCGCCGCGTCCACCCAGGCGTCGGGCACATGGGGCAGCACCTCGCGCGCGAAATAGGCTTGCACGTCCTCCTGCAGCGGCACATTCTCGGTGTCGCGCAGGCTTGCGTCGGGCTTCGGCTGGCCCTTGCGGTCACGCTGGATCGTGCCGTCCGCGTCGCGTAGCGGGCGCTCGACGGTGATCGTGCGGTAGCCAAACTCCTCGTTGGCAAAGACCTTGCTCTGCTCGCCCGCCGCAAACGCCCCGTAGAGCTGCACGATCTGCGCGATGTCGGCCTCGCTCAGCTCTTTGCGCTTGCTACCCAGGCTCTTTCGCATCTTTTTGAAGCAGTTCACCCCGTTGATCAGTTGCACCTTACCGCGCCGCTCAGGGGCTTTCTTGTTCGAGAGCACCCAGATGTAGGTCGCAATGCCGGTGTTGTAGAACATGTCGGTCGGCAGGGCAACGATAGCCTCCAGCCAGTCGTTCTCGATGATCCACCTGCGGATCTCGCTCTCGCCGCTGCCCGCACCGCCCGTAAAGAGCGGCGAACCGTTGAGCACGATGGCCACGCGGCTGCCGCCCTCCTTGGCCGGGCGCATCTTCTTCAGCAGGTGCAGCAGGAAGAGCAGGCTGCCATCCGAGACGCGCGGCAGGCCGGGGCCGAAGCGTCCCTCGTGGCCCTTCTGCTTATGCTCCTTGCGTACCGCGTCCTCGACCTTCTTCCACTCCACGCCAAAGGGCGGATTAGAGAGCATATAGTCGAAGCGCTGCCCAGCGTGGCCGTCGTGGGCGAGCGTATTGCCGCAGATGATGCGATCCACCGCGTAGCCCTTGATCAGCATATCGGCCTTGCAGATCGCGTAGCTCTCCTCGTTCAACTCCTGGCCGAAGATGCTCAGCTTGGCCTTTGGATTCATCGCCCGCAGATGCTCCTCAGCCACAGCGAGCATGCCGCCGGTGCCCGCAGCGGGATCGTAGATGCTACGCACCACGCCGGGCTTGGTCAGCACATCATTGTCGGCGGCGAAGAGCAGATCGACCATCAGCCGAATGACTTCGCGGGGCGTAAAGTGCTCTCCGGCGGTCTCGTTCGACAGCTCGGCGAAGCGACGGATCAACTCCTCGAACATCAGGCCCATGCTCTCGTTCGAGACCTGCTGCGGGCTGAGATCAAGCGTAGCGAAGCGGCCCACAACCTGATAGAGCAGATTGGCGCTATCAAGCTTACCCAGCAGCTTATCAAACTCATAGCGCTCAAAGATGTCGCGCACATTAGGGCTAAAGCCAGCCACATAGTCGCGCAGATTAGCGCAAAGATTATTGGCATCACCCAGCAGCAGCGCGAAATCGTAGCGCGAGGTATTGGTAAACGACTGGCCGGCGGCCCTGTTCAAAAAGATACTGATGTCGTAGCCAGCGTCCTTGCGCTGCGCATACTCAGCCAGCACCGCCTGCTTCGTCGGTGCCAGCACGCAGTCGAGGCGGCGCAGCAGGGTGAAGGGCAGAATGACCTTGCCGTAGTCGGACTGCTTGTAGTCGCCGCGCAGCAACTCAGCAATGGCCCAGATCAAGCCAGCGTTGGCGGTGGGGGTCGTCACGGGAGTACTCTCCAGCTTCATGAAGTCAAGCCCCCGGTGGGGGCTTGGGGGAGGCGCAGCCTCCCCCAAAAAACCCTCGGTGGGGGCTTGGGGGAGGCGCAGCCTCCCCCAAAAAAAACCCGGTGGGGGCTTGGGGGAGGCGCAGCCTCCCCCAAAAAAACCCTTTTTGTTCCGTGTTGGCGGCGAAGCCGCCAACACGGAACAAAAAAGTGAAAAGAGAATCAACAAAGCTCACGTAAAACGTGAGCTTTGTTGCCGCCATTTGGCGGGCCCGACGGGGTTCGAACCCGCGATCTCAGCCTTGACAGGGCTGCATGTTAACCGCTACACCACGGGCCCGTGGTATTGACTTGGTGACCCCAGCGGGATTCGAACCCGCGATCTTCACCTTGAGAGGGTGACGTCCTAGGCCGCTAGACGATGGGGCCAACTCCTCAACTCGCTGGAGAGTATAGCATGAGTTGTAGAAAGTTGCAAATTTGGGAGATTCTGCAAAGCCAAGCTTATTCTTGCCATAAGAAACGGGCCAAATCAATGCAGTGATCCTCACCTACCTCCACCCCCTCGGCTTCAAGCAGCGCTCGCTGCATGTCGGGCTCGTAGGCGTTGCTAATAAACCCGTGGCGATTGACGACCCGCCACCAAGGAACATCTTCCGGGTCGCTGGTGCGCAGTGCATGCAGGGCGTAGCCAACCAGACGTGCGTGACCCGGCAGCCCCGCCAAGAGCGCCACGCGCCCGTAACTGCTCACTCGTCCGGCGGGAATCTGACGAACAATGGCGTAGATAATGCTGTATTTGTCCATGGTACAGACGTGCAACGCGTGAGGCAGAGAGGTGCCGCCTCACGCCTCGCCATTTCTCCACCTCTCTGCCTCTCCGCCGCTCCGCCTCTCCCCACCACGCATCACATTCCAGACCAAACCGAGGCGTTCAAACCAATGAATCATAGCCCCGGCGCTATCGATTTGCCACCAAGCCAAACTAAAACTGGCGGCACGGGGGAAGGCGTGGTGGTTGTTGAGCCAGCCTTCACCAAAACAAAAAAGGGCGACCATAAAATGGTTACGGCTCCCGTCACGGGTGGGAAAATCACGCTGCCCAAAGGCATGGCAGAGCGCGTGGGCGCTCCAGGTGATGTGGTGGCTCAAGGCAATGCGCACCAATCCGGCCCAGAACAGACCGCTCCAGCCCGCAACGACCAAGGGAATGAGCAGACCGAGACTAGCCCAAACCAGCCATGTCTGGCTTACCCCAACCGCCACAGGATCTTTTTTGAGCCATGTCGCATAGACGGCGGCGCTAGGCTGGGGCTCAACAAGCCATGTCAGGTGAGCTTGCCAAAAGCCTGCCAGCGGGCGGGGCGGGGCCGCTTCAACATCGGCGTAGGCGTGGCACTGAATGTGCTTTACCGACCAACGTAGCGGGTCACCTTCAAAGGCCAAACAACCCAACATCAACAGCAGGCGCTTCAGCCAAGGTGTCGTCGCAAAGCTCTTGTGGGCCAGCAGGCGATGGTAGCCCAAACTCTTTCCCAAACCAGCAACCAAGTAGAAGCCCAACATAAGACTTACGTCAAGCCAACCCACCCAACGTCCCCAGAGCAGGAACAGCACGGAGCAAGTAACCAAAAAAGGCAAGGTTACCATCACCAGCAGCAAGAGCCTAATACGCAAAGGCTGATCAGGCAATTGCTCTAACGCGACGCTGGGGGCAAGCCGGGCCATGCAGACACTCCTGCCTAGAATTGTAGCATCCTCATCACTCCGAGTCTAATCCGCAATGGTTGCCATGCAAAGTGCAACTGGTCTAGTCGCAAGTCATTACCTGCGCGTTTAACGCGGCGCGTCACCATCAGGTAGCGGCGTTGCGCCTGAGCGCCTATCGCACAGGAGCTATGACTATAGTCATACCGTCTTTTTTGTCGGGTGTTGGCGGCGCAGCCGCCCCATGCAGATCACGTTACGCCTCCCGGCGGGGGTTCGGGTATGACCAAAAGGTGCAGGAAGGGAGGATGCGAGGGAACCAAGTTCCCTCGCATCCTCCCGCCACCCGGCGGGGCGTGGGGCGCAGCCCTACAGCGTTTGGGGCTGGCCCCCAAAAACCCCCCCCATCACGTTCAATACGTACCTGCGGCGCTTGCGCCGCCACAAATATGTAATTCTCATCCAATTTTAATCTGGCGCTAAGCCCACGCTTAGCCGGGTGGCGCATACTGTGCTATGACGTCCCCAGAAGGAGGGCGCAGGTTGTGTGCGACCTTCTCAGCTAGGCTCCATTTGTTGCATTCGTGGACCGCCAGCTGTCGTTGTTGTTCGTTCCGGGTTCGCGCAGCACCGGGAGCGGGCAGGAAGGGGAGAACCTACGATGACCAATCCAGCCTACATTAGCCACGGCACGGCTGAGGCGATTATTCTCTACTTGAATGAGATTGGCGATGAGCCGCTCTTAACCTTCGACCAGGAGCAGGAGTTGGCCCGCGCCATTTTGGGCGGACGTGAGGCGAAGTGGCATCTCGCCCACGACGAGCACCCGATTACGCCGCAGGAGCGGCAACGGCTCGAAGGGTGCGCCGCAGTCGGTGATCGCGCGCGGGCGCAGTTGATCAACTCCAACTTGCGGCTGGTCGTTAGTATTGCGCGCCGTTACCAGGGCCACGGGCTAAGCCTGCTCGACCTCATCCAAGAGGGCAGTTTGGGGCTGATGCGCGCCGTGGACAAGTTCGATTCCTCGCGTGGGCTCAAATTTTCGACCTATGCCACCTACTGGATTCGCCAGAGTGTGGGGCGGGCGATTGCGGACCAAAGCCGCACCGTGCGCCTTCCTGTCCACCTCGGTGAGCGGCTCTCGCGCTTGGCGCGTACCCGCCAGCAACTCATGCAACACTTCGATCGTGAGCCAACCACTGAGGAGATCGCCCAAGCCATGGGCCTGAGCACCGAACAGGTGACGCGGGCCGAACAGGCCGCAATGGCCCCCGCGTCGCTTGATGAGGCCCATACCGACGATGGCACCGGCACCCTGGCTGAGATTATTGCCGACCCCATGCAACCCTCCCCGCTTGAGGAGGTAAGCCATGAACTGTTGCGCAACGATCTCAGCGACGCCCTCTCCCACCTCACCCCCCGCGAGCGCAATATCATCCAGTTGCGCTACGGCCTCGGCGGGGGTGCCGGCCTCACCCTAGAGCAGATTGGTCAGCAGTTGAGCCTCACCCGCGAACGGGTGCGTCAACTGGAGAGCGAGGCCCTGCGCAAGCTGCGCGACCCGATGCTGGGACGGCGCTTGCACGGCTACTTCGACGAGGAGTAGGCGTTCGCCAAAAGCTAAAGGTCGCACGACAAGGGGTACGGCGTTGCCGTACCCCTTGTCGTGTTTTTTAGATTTTGTTGTGCCAGCACTGCTTCACGTAGCGCATTGAGCATCACCCTGGGAGCGCGGGCGTCCCGCCCGCGCTCCCAGGGTGATGCTCTCCCACAGCGTGACTTTTGCGCTATTGCCCAATTACCATTGAGCATGCCGCATGCCCAATGACAATCTAGCGCATTGAGATGCCATGATCGGCTATCAGCTATCAGCTATCGGCTTTGGTATTAAAGCACGGGTGGGGCGTTAGACATGGTTCATAGTTACTTTACAGTTTAGTGCCACGCACCGCTTTCTGGTGTGATCGGGCTGACCCCTGAAACCTGACCCCTGAAACCTTGTCTTAAGCTCCATAGAGCGCCACCTGCGTCACCGCCACATCAGCCGCAAAGGGACGCCCGTAGGCAACGACACCGAGTCGCGTAAGTTGCAGGGTATTGAGCGGCGCAGCGAGCCACTTCGCCGTGAAGGCGTCAAAGGGCAACGTCACCTGCTGCCAAGTAGGATGGGCCACAAACGGCTGCCAATAGAACTGCTGCGGGCGCAGACAATCGCTTGTCCGCAGGTGTACGCGATACTCCTCGCCATTGCCCCACACCAGCAGCCGGATACCGCAGTAGCCGTGTGCAGCAAGCGGCTGCCCCGCCGCGCCCAGCGGCAGCGCAATCTGCACAAAACCGCCACTATGCTCCAGGCGCACCATGCCACGCAGGCGGATGGCCCGCCGCTCCGCAATCGTCTCGACCGTCACCTGCTCTTGCGAAACCCCGCCCATCACCTGATCGCTAAAGCCGTGCCATGCAGCGGGGGCGGTGGGCTGGCTAAGGTCACTCAGGATGTAGTCATTCATGGGGGTACCTTTCTGTTGTGTGGCAATTGAAGCCCCCGGCGGGGGGTTGGGGGAGGCTTCGCCTCCCCCAAAAGATCTCTTTTTGTTCCGCGTACATCCAAATCAGTTATACTACCCATTATGAACCACGAAGAGATCGAATCGCTAGTACGTCAGGGCACAGATGCCTACAAAGCCGGTGAACTGCAACGCGCCCACCAACTCTTGGTAGCGGCATTGCAGCAACAACCAAAACATACTGTTGCATGGCTCTGGTTGTCGGGTGTGGTGCAGGATGCGGCAGAGCGTCGTTATTGCCTGGAACGAGTGCTGGAGCTTGATCCGACACATCAAGCCGCCCGGCGCGGTTTGATGAAATTTCCCCCGGAGGTGGTGGCACGTTCGCCTCTGCCAGAACCAAGCCTAGCACAGTCTGCGCCTGAGCCAGCACCTGAGCCTGATCCTGAGCCTGATCCTGAACCGGAGCAGCCGCAACCTCCTGCTGGCATCTGTTCTCACCCTGACTGCAACGAAGCCGTGTCGCGCCCTGAACATACGCTCTGCCACAAGCATTGGAAAGAGGAGAGCCGGAAGCCACCGCGACCTGCTCCACCACCAGTACCAAGCGTGAACTACCTCACAGCCACGCAACTTGGCGTGCATTTGGGCATTGCTCCGCAGAAGGTCAACCGCTTACTGGAGAATTTGGGCTGGATTGAGCAACAGGAGCAACATTGGGTGCCACTGCGTCAAGCCGAGAAACTTGGCGCGATAACGCGCCGTCACGCCGATTCGGGGCGTGTCTACGTAGTCTGGCCCGAGGCAACGCTACAGCATAAGGCGCTGATAGAGGCAGCACGCGAACTGCGCGGCGATGGTGGGCAATCAATAGCGTCAGAAGCGCCCGATAACGCCTTCCGTAAGCGCTTCCCAGCAAAACATCGCACCACCGATGGCCACCTGGTGCGCTCGAAGGCCGAGATGTTGATCGATAATTGGCTCTATATGGCCGGTATCGTCCACGCCTACGAGCGCCGCCTTCCCATTGAGGAGGAGGTCTATTGCGATTTTTACCTGCCCACCGGCAAGGTCTATATCGAATATTGGGGGCGTGACAACGACCCCGTCTACAATGAGCGCAGAAAGAACAAGGTGGAGATCTATCAGCGTTATGGGCTTGAGTTGATTGAACTCGTTGACCAGCATATCTTGAGTTTGGATGATCATTTGCCGAAGTTGTTGATTAAATACGGTATTCGTGTGGATTAAGGCGGCGGATGGCGCGAATTCTTGAACGCGAGAGATTGCTCCTCTCGGCGGAACGACGGGAGGACGCGAGAGACCTTGGTTCCCTCGCGCACCCTTTTGGTATTACAGGACGATCTTATGTCTATTTTAACCCTTGAACAAGCAGCAGAATACCTCCAGATAACCCCTGCGGATCTGCGTGAAGAGCTAGAACAGGGCAAAATTCCTGGACGTCAGATCGCCGGACAGTGGCGCATTAGCCGTAGTGCGTTAGAGCATTTCTTGGCGCAATGCGAGCCTGTACCGAATAGCACGCTACCCTCTACGCAGGTAGCATCGGATAGTCTTCATAGCACGTTGGCATCAGCCGATCATGGTGTGGCGCAGAGCGGCGCAAGCGACAACATGCCAGCGGAAGGCACGGTAACAGCCGAGGCTACAGCAACGACAGATGCAGCGCATGATGACAAACTTCTAGCTCCAGAAGCAGCGGTTGCTCTACCAGAGTCTGCTGCGATCCTTGGAACAGATAGTTCTGCGACGGCTATGATTGAGGCTGTGCCAGTAGAAGACGAAGAGATTGGCGAAGAGAGAGTACCTGTACCAGGTAATAACAGAGAGGATAGCAGCAAATTTGTAGCTCGTATTTTCGTCTACAACCAACAACAGGGGTTTGGTTATGCAAAGTCATCTGATGGTAAAACCATACATATCGACTCTAAATATCTCGTAACACCGCATCCCATACCATTTCCAGGCGATATTATCGAGTTTGAATGGCATAAGTCACGTAAAGGCGTGCCGCAAGCACGGTCAATTCGTGTTATTGAGGCAACAAGCACAACCTATCCTGTACAAAAAGCAACGATTGAACCACCTAAGCAGATCTTAGAGCCCAAAGAGTCTAAGGTTGATCTCTACATGCCTCGTCATCGTCCACATCCCAATGGCACGAGGGAGTCTGAGCGTCTATACCAACTTGCCGCTCTAGCTAATACTGAAGGACGCTACGATGAGGCACGTAAACTCTTTAAGCGAGCGATAGAGGCTGGTGGCGGAGTAAAAGAGTATGCGGCTCTGGCAAAATCAGAGCGTGAAGGAGGATCAAGAAGCGAAGCTATTCGTATCTTAAAAGAGGCAATTGATCGTTTTCCCAATCAAGCTAGATTCTATATTATGCATGGTCAAATCGTAAGATCGATGCGTAAGCTAGAGCTTGCCGAAGATATATTCCGCAATGGTCTCAGTCAGATCCCAAGAGATGCTGGCTTGCGTACAAACTTGGCGCAAACGCTGGTGCAAATAGGTTCAGAGGCGGCGCTACGCGAAGCGGGCGACATATATGCGCAGTTGGAGCGCGATGGTAAATTGAACACACAGGATCGGCAGTATAAAAGATTTCAGTTTTTACAACGCAATCCTCGGGCGAATCAGGTCTATGATTTTTTTCAGGCGCTGACAAACACGAAGGTCAGCATTCCTGGACAAAGACTTCTTCCGCAAGCTATTACTGATATTGTGATTGAAACAGATGATCAAGAGTTGCAGGAGTCGTTTGGTCTATCGGGAGCAATTCTTGTGCGTTGCTTTCAAAGACCAGCGCAATCTGCAGAGATTGTCAATCTCAAAGAGTACCTCGCGAAGCTACGTAATAACGAACTGATTGGCTTAAGCGACGGGCGCGAAGTTGTACTCAATCGTTCACTCGCCTTTATTGCAGTTCCTGATAGTAGTAAAATACGTGACCAGATAATGAATATCTTGAGTGAAAGCAGCGAAGCGATTGTACCAATAGATGATAGTCTGTTACAGACGCGCAATTCTGAGAATGTGCTTGATACGCTACGCGACCTCTTAGGTCAATATCTTGGCCAGCGCGATCTCTACAACAGTACCGGGCCGGTCTATGGCGTACCGGGGCGGCGCTTCTTTGGCCGTGAACGCCAGCTCGTCCAACTTGCTGATGATGTCTATCGTGGGCAATTTATTGGTATCTATGGGCTGCGTAAAATGGGCAAGACCTCGCTTGTCTATCAGTTGCGCGATGAAAAATTGAGTAGCGATGCGGTAGCCTACGTAGATCTGCAAGCCAGCCATTCGCAAATAGTGCGCGATCTCGCCCCGCTCTACTACGAACTTGAGAATGATCTGTATAGAAGACTGGTGCGTCGTGATCCCCATGCAGCCGCGCTCTTGAGGCTTGGAAAATATGATCGCTACTCTGAATTGCCCGAGGCTGCACAGAAGATCGCGCTCATCTTTGCCGAAGACATGCGAGCTATCCTCGATGAACTCAAGGATGGCAAGATTACCAGTTTTAAGCGCGTAGTGATTGTTCTGGATGAACTGGAGCGCATCTTGCCCATCACTGGTCAAGAGGGTATTCAGGGGTATCTGGAGTTTTTTGGGCTTATTCGTGGCTTAATGCAGACAGAACGCTATCGCGGTCTCCTCTCCAGTGTTGTGGTAGCGGCAAATGCAAGTATTAGTGAACGGGGCTACTGGCAAGACCGCGAAAACCCGGTCTTTGCGCTCTACAAGACGGTCTTTCTGCCACCATTCTCTGAAGAAGAGACAAGGGAGATGATCGTTACGCTCGGTAGAGGAATGAGCGTGCGTTGGGAAGACGAAGCAATCCACTCGATCTTTGCTGAAACCGGAGGACATCCGTTTTTAACGCGCCTATTCTGTAGCCGTATCATTCAAAACTACCGTAATCGCCCGCTTATAGTGACGAATGATATGGTGGCGAGTCAAATTAACCATTTTATCCGCTCAGAGGGCGATAAAATGGGGCAGATCACCGAACTGCTACAGCGCAATTTTCCCGATGAAGAGAACTATCTCGAACAGATTGCCTTGGATGAACCATTAGAGTCACTGCCCGATGAAGCCCTGCGCCACCTGTTAGGATACCATCTGATCCACGCTGAGGGTGGTCGCTATCGCATTACACTGAACCTTTTGCGCCGTTGGCTCAGACGCCGTGCAGGAGTCAAAGACGAATGAACAACCCCTACACTTGGAACGAGGTCAATCCAGCGCTCTTCTACGGGCAGGATCGAATTGCATTACTCGTCGAGATGTTGAATGGGCTGACAGGGAGCCCCCGCGCTTCGTTTGGGGTTACTGGCAGCCGACGCATGGGCAAAACGACACTGCTACGACGATTAGAACAGGATTTGCTTGCCAGCAAAACAGACTGGGAAATGGGCGGCATGCTGGTTGTTCCCATCTACATAGATGGACTTACCCTGCCAAGACCGTTGCATGCTGATCATATATGGCATGATATTTTATATCAAATCAAATACTCTGATCATTTTAGTGTTTCAGATATACCACATGACCTCGATTTCTCAACATTCAAACAGTTCATTCAGCCGCTCCTAACTGATCTGCCGCTACGCCCACGCATCATTGTCCTGTTTGATGAGATTGAACCGATTATGGTGCAATCATGGTCGGGTGGTTTTTTTGCCCAGTGGCGCGCTCTGCTGAGTAACTCACCAGGTTTAAGCGAATTCTTTACGGCTGTCTTCTCTGGTGCGCGTGAAATGGCGGAATTGCAACGTGATGTGGGTTCGCCGCTCAAAGATATTTTGGAGTGGCGCATGCTCCGCGTGCTGGATTTTGAAGATACGTGCTTGCTGCTGCGTGAGCCAAGTGGAATTGAGTGGACAGAGGCATTCTGTCAGCAGGTACACAGCGAGACAGGCGGCCATCCGATGTTGTTGCAATATGTGATGCAAAAGACATGTACACAGCACACAGAGGCAGATCTTGCAGCCTCTGCCCTAAGCGGCATCACCCAACGCTTTGTCAAAGAGCGAGGATGGCACTTTGAAGAGTGGTGGCATCGCTACTGTAGTCCTGATGCTCGTAGAGTCTATGTTACGATGCCAGACGACGGCTCTGACCTGCCCTTGCGTGCTATTACAAAACAGTTTGGCTCATCCCAAGCCAGAGCGGCGCTCGAGATTCTGCAACACGTCGGTATTGTGACCAGCGATGATGATGGTTTTTTGTTTCGCTACGTTGGTGCCATGTTCCGACGCTGGTTCAGTGAACATGCGGCACTCGAAGAGGATATCCTGCTCCATGATCAAGACATCTACACACGTCTCACTGCCTATGGTTTGCACGACAAATACCTTGCTGCTTGGCATATTTACCAAGCCGATTTGCCCAACTATTCGGGTGCAGTCAGCGAGATACGTGATACCTTTACCCTGCTCTTACATCAACTTGCGCCTGATGATCAGGTAGAGAGTGAGCCAGGCTTTAAATTTGAGACTGGAGAAAAGCGCCCCACGCGCAAGCAGAGAGTCAGATATGTTGTCAGGCAACGTTATGCAAACATGAAGAATATTGCAAAAGAGGTGGAAAATGATGTCGCAATTTTAGAAATTTTATTAGCTCATATAGTGGTAAAAACGTACGAGAAATCTTCAAGTCTTACTCACACAACTTCCCTGCGCGAAGATGCCTTTGAAATGCTCAAGCGTTGGGATGTCATTCTGAAACGTCTACTGCCTTAGACAAGGTTCGTAGCTACTTTACCACCGTTTGCGAGGGGGCGAAGAGGCGGAGACGAGAAGTCCTCGCCTCTTCATCCCCTCGCACCCTCGTAATGATGGCAAAACAATCCTCGCAATGCGGCGCGGGGCTTCGACAAGCTGGCTTCGGCAAGCTCAGCCACCAAGCCACCGCGCCGCCGCACCGTTTGTTTCTCAGGAGCATAGCGAAGCATCACTTTTCGACCGAGGAGAGACCCTTCCCCTTCGCTTCGATCGAGGGCTTCGGCGCGCTCCTGAGAAACAAAAGCCCCCGTCATGCTGAGCGCAGCGAAGCATCTCTTTTCGACTGACGAGAGACCCTTCGCTCCGCCTTCGGCTCCGCTCAGGGTGACAGAATTTTTGTTTCTTATCGGCCACTGGCCCGCAGGCCATTTTGTGCTCAGTATGACAAAGGCCACAGGGCGACTTTTGCTCCATTGCCAATCCTCAATATCTTCTGAAACCCTGTCTTAAACGTAACCATATGCAACTCCAATTCCTCGGTGGCGCCAGCGGTGTTGGTGCCACTTGTCAATTGATCCACCTTGCTGGTCGTACTCTCCTTGTTGATGCTGGGGTGCGCGTCGATGCGCCGGATCGTTTGCCCGATCTGGCGGCGCTCGATGGGGTGACCCTTGATGCGATTCTCGTTACCCACGCGCACGCTGACCATATCGGGGCGCTGCCGCTGGTGGTGGCCCGTAATCCCGCGACGCCGATCTATGCTAGCCCCGCGACAACCCGTTTGATGGAGGTGATGCTCGGTGATGCTGTGCGTGTGATGGCGAAACGCGCAGCCGATGAGTTGGAATTGCCGCTCTATGATGAGGCGCTCGTCGCACGGGTGTTGCGCCAGTTGCGTCCGCTGCGCGAGGGGGCCCAGACGCTGCCGGAGTTGCCGGGGATTGTGGTGCATGCGGCGCGCGCCGGCCATATCGCGGGGGCGCTCAGTATCGGCCTGGAAGCGGAGGATGGCCGTTTGGTCATTTCGGGCGATGTGAGTGCGACCCCGCAACGTACGATTTTGGGGGCGGCCATGCCTGCGCCGCGTCGGCCTGATCTGATGATTCTGGAGAGTACCTACGGGGCGCGGATGCACCCCAATCGCGCCCTGGAAGAGCGGAAGTTGGCTGAGGCGGTGGCGACGGTGATTGCCCGTGGCGGCCATTGTCTCATTCCCGCCTTTGCGCTGGGTCGTGCCCAAGAGGTGATTCTGATTCTGCGCGCCGCCCAGCGTGATGGCATTATTCCCCCCTTCCCGATGGCGGTGGATGGTCTGGTGCGCTCGGTCTGTGGGGCCTATGCCGCCTTTCCCGATGCGCTTGCGCCGAGTCTGCGCCGCTATATTCTCAATGGCGGTCGTGCCTTTTTTAGCAGCAGTATTCAGCCGGTCGATTCGCCCCAGGCGCGCGAACGGGTGCTGGCCGGCCCGCCCTGCGCGATCATCAGTTCGTCGGGGATGCTCACCGGCGGCCCGTCGGTCTGGTACGCCGAGCGTATCGCCAGCGATGCTAATGCGGCGATCTTCTTCAGTGGCTATTTGGATGAGGAGGCGCCGGGGCGGCGCTTGCTCGATCTGGCCGATGCGCCGCCAGGTGAGCGTCGTTTGCGCCTGAATGAGAAGGAGTTTCCGGTCGCCTGCGAGGTAGGACGCTACAGCCTCAGCGCCCACGCCGATGGCGATGAATTGACGGCGATGGTGCGGGCGAACCAGCCGCGCACGGTTGCGCTGGTGCATGGCGATCCCGAAGCGCGAGCAGCGTTGGCGGCGCGCTTGCACGGCTTGGCGGAGGTGTTGATTCCGCGTGATGGCCAGGTGCTGACGGTGGCCCCGCGCAAGGGCGGCGGGCGGCGGGTGGAACTGCCGCCCACGCCGACGGTTGCGCCGTTGGCGCCGGTGGGCAAAGGCGAGCCGCCTGATGCGGCGGGGTTGGAACGGCTCTGGCAGGCGCTGCGTGATGGCACTGGTGTGCAGACGCTCAGTCTGCGCGAGTTGGCGCGGGCGTGGGCGGGAGCGGCGGGAGCAAGTGAGGCGGGGAGGCGAGGAGGCGAGGA
>RSAS01000394.1 GCA_003934145.1 Candidatus Viridilinea halotolerans
CGGTGTCGGTGACGAGCAGCAGCATGGCCCGCCCAACATCCACCGGCGCGAGGGTGCGGCCACGGTCGAGCGGCAACGGGGGCCACGCAGGTGTCGCGGGCGCGGCAACGGATGGCGGAAGTTCGATCATCTCTGGGGTGCTGGTGGCATCGCGGCGCAGGATGTTCGTTGGCGGGGAACCGAGGGGCGATTCGCCGCGTGAGATCGCTTCGAGCCATTGGGTCAGGCGGCGGATTTCGCCGACTTCTGGGGTGGATGGGGGTGCGGTGGTCATGTGGGGAATCTTTCTTGTTTGGGGGATCGGGGATTGGGGGATCGGGGATTGGGGGTCAGGGGGTCAGGGGTCAGGAGGTCAGGGGGGCGGGGGTCACAGATGTCACGACAAGCGATGCTTCCCGCTTCCCACTTCCCGCTTCCCGCTTCACCGCTTCCCGCTTCCCGCTTTACCGCTTTACCGCTTTACCGCTTTACCGCTTTACCGTTCTACCGCTTTACCGTTCTACCGCTCACTGCCCCCTCATGCCATCCGGTGGCGCGACGGCGTGGAGTTTGCGTCGCAAGACGACGCGGTCGCTGCTGATGAGGGGCCACGGGTTGGTGCCAAGGTGGGGGGCGGTCTGGTCGGCTTCGACGATGATGCCGGCGTGGGTGAACCAGTGTATGAGGGCGTTGGTGAAGCGTCCGAAGCGTGCCGGATCAAAGTTGGCGTGGCGGGCGACGGTGCGGAGTCGGGCGGGGGTGAGGCCGGGCATGGAGGGGTGCTGCATGATGGTCTCGTCGGTGAGGATGGCTTCGATGAGGCGCTGCACTTCGTCGGGGCGGAAGAGGTCGCAGGCGATGAGGGGGCCGCTGGGCCAGTGCATCACGTCGGGTGCGGTGTCGGGGGTGGTGTCTGTGTCTGTGGCGCGGGTGGGGCGCGATGCGGGTGCTGCTGCTGAGGCGCTGCTGCGCTTGGCGGCGTTGCGCTCGGTGGTGGCTCGCTGCGCCGGGCCTCGGGTGGGGGCGGAGGGGCTTGCGGTGTTGTACGCGGGCAAGGCACCGCACGGACTCTCGCCCGCAAGGATGCGTTCGAGGGCCACGACCGTCTGCCGAACGTGGGGGTGGGGGATTTCGACCGGATGGCCCGCCCCGGTGGGCGAAACATCTTCGACGATGGGGGCGTTGCCGCCGGTCTCTTCTCCCCCCTCTGGCGATGCGGGTATCGCCTCGCGCTCGCGGAGGGGAATGAGTGGGGCGATGGGTTGGTAGGGCGGAGGGGGATCTTGCGTGTGGTGAGTCATTGGGGGATTCCTTTCACTGGGTGCGGGATCGTCGCGGGAGATGGAGCGTCACTCATCACTCGCCACTGGCGTATCCTGCTCACGGGCAAGCAGATCGGCAAGACGATAGGGCGGGGTGTGGGCGCGTACGTGGTCGAGGTAGCGCCGCCAGAGGGCTTCGGTCATCAGGGGGCGAAAGCCAATGACCCGTTGTGTGGCGTCGCGCTGCAGGGTGGAGAGGAGCGGGACGATCTGCTGTTGGGCCATGCTGCGGTAGTGGCCCCAGAGCGCCCCAAAGGGGGATGCGTTGGCGCCTTTTAGTCCGGGGGTGCTGACGAGCGCCCAGCCGCCTGGCCAGATCTGTTTGAAGGATGCCGAGAGGGTGGCTGAGCGCGTGGCGTTTTGAATGAGAAAGATTGGGATGAGTTCGCCGCCGAGATGCTCTTGGTAGGTGCCATTGGCGTGACGGTCGCGGTAGGCTTCAAATTTCTGCTGCAGAATGGCGATCGCTTCGGTGCTGTTGTCTACCTCTAAGGCCCAGTGCAGATCGAGCATGCCGCGAGGGCACGGGGTGCGTGCCATCCACGGCAGCAGGGGGAGATCCATGCGCGGTTGGCTCACGTCAAAGCGGGCGCTGAGGATGGCGTCGGGGCGCTGGCCAGGGAAGATGCGCGGTTCCACTTGGCAGCGGACGCCCACGCACCACGGGAGCAGGCGCAATCCCTCTCGCACCGAGAGGCACCACCAGGCAATCTGGAGATCGTGCATGAGTTGGTTGGGTCGCGGGACGGTGGTACGCCACGCGCATGCATGCATCTGTTCGAGGCTTTCACTGTCGGTGATGACTCCGAGGTTGATCAGAAGCTGTTTCCCTTCGTGGGTGAGGCCGTAGATCTGATGACGACGAAGCGGTGTGCCGTGGAAGTTGCCCCCATCGGGAGGCGCACTCCAGACGAGGCGTTGTGTGCGTAGCAGGGAGAGATCGCGGTAGGTGGTGCGGAGATCAAAGCGGCGGGCGTAGAGGGCGGTGAAGAGCATGTCGCTCGTGGCGAGCGCCACCCGCCCCAAGAGGTGCAGCACCTCGATGAGCCGCTCTTGGCGGACGGTGCTGGCGGGCGGGACGAAGAAGCCGAGGCCGTCATATGCGACGGTGGTGGCACCCTGTTCGCTGGCGTAGGTGCGTGGCGGCAGGAGGTGGAGCGCAGCGATGGCCTCCGGGTGGCCGGTGACTTGACGGGCGCGCCACTTGGAGAAGGCGCTCGCCCGCTGCGTCCGCCGCCGCTGGCGCTGACGGGTTTGGCGGTTGCCACCGGCATCTGGCGATGGGGGTGAATCTGGGGTGGTTGGCTGGTTGGCGTCGGGTTTTGTCATTACGTGGTTCCTTTGATGTGGGGGGCAGGTTGGGTCAAGCGGGTTCGTTCATGGGCGAACAGAAGGCGGGGGTATTGCCGCAAAAGAGCGCAAAGAAGCGCAAAAAACGGTGAAATTTCTCCCCCTCTTCCACAACATTTCATGGATAGAAAGAACATTTGCTCTGTAAGTTGCGGATAGGCCTTTGGGATGCGCCGGATGGCCCTCACCCCCTGCCCCCTCTCCCACGTTGTGGGCATACCTTTACCCAAAACATTTTGCGTACATATGTTCCTAATAAAAACGAGTCTGTATGCAC
>RSAS01000352.1:0-1126 GCA_003934145.1 Candidatus Viridilinea halotolerans
CTTGAAAGGTATTGGGACATGGTACACTAAACGCGCCCCCCGCTGCGTTCCTCTGCGTCCCGCTGCGGTGAACAATAGATTCCAAAAATCCCTATGCCTTTCCCTACTGTGACCACCGAGGGCGGTGTTTTGCCTTCGGATATACTTGAGGCGGTTGCTACCGGCGAGTTGTTTGGCCAGCGTCCTGATGATTTTGGCCTCGAACGCGCTCGGCAGCTTCAGGATCGTATTTCGGCGGCCTGGCAGACGCTGCGCGGTCAGTGGCAATTGTTCCATTCCTACCTCGCTGAGCTTGGCCCCCACGAGGCGGCGACGACGGTGACGCGTGAGCAGTGGGTGTTGCCGTTGCTGCGCGTGTTGGGCTATTATGAGGTGCAGCACAATCGTGCGGCGTATATGGTCGGCCAGCGTACGTTTGCGCTCTCGCATCGCGCCGGTGAGGCCGAGGATGCGCCGCCAGTGCATATTGAGGGTATTCGCCAGAGTCTCGATGCGCGTGCGCCTGCGGGTCGTCCGCGTCTTTCGCCCCATGCGCTGATGCAGGAGTTTCTGAATGATACGGAGCATCTCTGGGGCATTTTGACCAATGGCGAGCGGGTGCGTTTGTTGCGTAATACGGCCCGGTTTACGCGCCCGGCGTTTGTTGAATTTGATCTGCGGGCGATGTTTGAGGGCGATTTTTTTGCTGATTTTGCGCTCTTGTATCGGGTGTTGCACCGTTCGCGCCTGCCGCTGACGAGTGGCGATGGCCCCGCTTGTCTGCTCGAGCGCTACCACCAGCAGGCGATTGAGGCGGGTGGGCGCGTGCGTGAGGGGCTGCGCGATGGCGTTGAGGCGGCGCTGAAGCATCTTGGGAATGGGCTGTTGCGCCATCCGGCGAATGCTGCGTTGCGCGCGGCGCTCGTTTCCGGCGATCTGACGCCGCTTGATTATTATCGCCAGTTGTTGCGTTTGATCTATCGGTTGTTGTTTTTGATGGTGGCGGAAGATCGCAAGTTGATTGCGTTGGTTGGGGCGACTACGGATGGCCCTCACCCCCCTGCCCCCCTCTCCCACGTTGTGGGAGAGGGGGGGGCGACTACGGATGGCCCTCACCCCCCTGCCCCCCTCTCCCACGTTGTGGGAG
>RSAS01000352.1:1226-2925 GCA_003934145.1 Candidatus Viridilinea halotolerans
AGGGGGGGGAGCAGGCATACGATCCCCTGGCGCTCTACTACGCCTATTACAGCGTGCGCCGTTTGCGGCGTCTTACGGAGGTGCGTGACGCTGGGATAGGCGATTTTGGCGATCTTTGGGTCGGGTTGCTGTTGATCTTTGGGCTTTTTGAGGGTACGGATGATGCGGATTGTCGCGCCTTTGGTCTTGCGCCCTTCGATGGCGATCTCTTTGCCGAACAGGCTTGTGCGGCCCTGACACGCGAGACTCAGCTTTACAATCGTGATCTGTTGGCGATGATGCGCGCCCTTTCGCTCTATTTTGAGCAGGAGGGTCAGATGTTGCGCCGTGTCAATTATGGTGCGATTGATGTGGAGGAGTTGGGCAGTGTCTATGAGAGTCTGTTGGATTATCGTCCGGTGGTGAGTGTCCCACCAAAGCGTGCATCACCTTCCCCCCTCTCCCACAACGTGGGAGAGGGGGCAGGGGGTGAGGGCCATCCCTCGGCCTTGCAGAACCCGTGGGCCGGGGGTGAGGGCCATCCCTCGGCCTTCCAGAGCCATTTTGCGCATGGTGCGTTGCAGTTCGACCTCGTGACCGGCACTGAACGCAAGACCACCGGCAGTTACTATACGCGCCCGGAGTTGGTGCAAGAACTGATTCGCAGTGCGTTGCTGCCGGTGCTCGATGCGCGCCTTGGGGCGGTGCGGGCGCAGGCGCAGAAACATGAGCCGACACGGTTACGTGTATTACTGGAAGAGACGCTGTTGAGTCTGCGGGTGGTTGATCCGGCCTGCGGTTCGGGCCATTTCCTGTTGGCTGCCGCCCGCCGCTTGGGGCGCGAGTTGGCGCGGGTGCGCGTTGGCGAGGATCAGCCGGCACCGGAGCAGTTTCGTTTGGCGGTGCGTGATGTCATTCAGCGTTGTATCTTTGGCGTTGACCACAATCCGCTCGCGGTAGACCTCTGCAAGTTGGCGCTCTGGATCGAGGGCCATTGCGCCGGGATGCCGTTGAGCTTTCTCGATCATCACATTCGCTGCGGCAATAGCCTGGTGGGGGCGACCTATGCGCTCGTCGCCGCTGGCATGCCCGATGATGCCTACAAGCCGGTGGCGGGCGATGTGAAGGCGGTGGCGGCGAGTCTGAAGAAGCGCAACAAGAAGGAGCGCGAGGCGCAGCAGAGCGGCCAGATGAACTTGGGCCTCGATTTTGCAGATACGCGCCAGCACGCGAGCTATACGCGTGCGTTTGCACACCTGAACCAATTGCCCGACACGAGTGTCGCGGCGGTGCGCGCCAAGGCGGCCCGCTACGCCGAATTGCGCACGGGTGCCTACAGCGATTGGGTGCGTTTTCACCTCTGGACTGCCGCCTTTTTTATGCCCTTCAGCGAAGATACGGTCGAGAACGTGCCCACCAGCGGCGCGTTGGAGGAGTGGGAGCGGCAGCCGCTGCTGCACAACCTAATGCTCAAAGCGGCGTTTGAACTGGCCGAGGCGGTCAATTTCTTCCATTGGGAACTGGAGTTCCCCGACATTTTTCCGCCGAACGTGGCGGGCGGGTTTGATGTGGTGCTGGGCAACCCGCCGTGGGAGCGCATCAAACTGCAAGAGCAGGAGCATTTTGTTGACGTAGCGGCCATTCGTGAAGCGCCGAACAAAGCGGCGCGCGAAAAACTGATCGTGGCCTGGCGCAAAGGCGACGCGGCGCAACAGGCGCG
>RSAS01000781.1:0-1312 GCA_003934145.1 Candidatus Viridilinea halotolerans
CCCCCTCTCCCACGTTGTGGGAGAGGGGGGAAGAGATCGAGATTCCTGGCGTTGCCATGCGATTCCAGAAGGGGGCGCACACGTTTTCTGTCCGCCCTTAAACCGTCCGGCGGGGGCGCGGGGGCTTGGCCCTCGCAAAAGGCTCCCGCAGAAGGCGTAACTTAATCCATGTTTTACCCCTTCTTAACACAACATACGCGAAGTATTAACCCCTGAACGCTAGGATGGCGTGGTATTCCTGCTGTAAACTACGCATCTTTTGGTGTTTATGCGCTTTTTTCCGCACTCTATACGGATGCCCAGCCCACGCGAACGGCGTGAGTGGCTGCTCTTTTTGCTTTTGGTTGGCCCCAACCTGGCACTCTTCGCGGTGTTTACCTATTGGCCGCTGATCTACAACTTCTACCTGAGTTTTGTGCGCTGGAACTTTTTGCGCCCCACCAAGCCGTTTGTGGGTCTGGATAACTATATTAATGTCTTTACGAGCGCATCGTTTTGGGCGATTTTTTTCAATACGTTTGTCTTTGCGCTCTTTTCGGTGAGTCTGACGCTCGTTATTGGCCTTGCGCTCGCTCTGCTGATCAACCAGCCGTTGCGCTACCGCAATACTGCCCGCGCCGTCCTCTTTTCGCCGGTGGTCATGTCGGGTGCTGTGGTGGCCGTCGTCTGGAGCTACATTTTTGATCCGCGCTACGGTCTGCTGGATCAGTTTCTGCGCCCGCTGGGCATCGTTTCACCCAATTGGCTCTCTGACCCGACGTGGGCGATGGCGGCGGTGATTATTGTCTATGTCTGGAAGAACTTGGGCTATGCCGTGGTGATCTACCTGGCCGGGCTGCAAGGCATCCCCCGCGAACTCTATGAGGCCGCCCGCGTGGATGGGGCTGGCCCGTGGGCGCGTTTTCGGCACGTAACCCTGCCGGGGCTTTCGCCAATCGCTTTTTTTCTCTCAGTCACCAGCGTCTTGGCCACCTTTCAGGCTTTCGACATCATCAAAGTCCTCACCGATGGCGGCCCGGTGATCGCAACGACAACGCTAATCTATCACCTCTACATCCTTGGTTTCGTCAGTTATGACGCGGGTCAGGCGGGGGTTATTGCTATGGTGCTCTTTCTTATTATGTTTATTCTTACTGTTATTCAGATTCGTTATCTTGAGCAGCGTGTTAATTACGGGTAACGTGTTTCGCCTTCCGGCGGGGAAAGGATGCGCGGGAACCAAGTTCCCGCGCGCACCCTTCCCCGCTGAAGGATGCACGGGAACCAAGTTCCCGCGCGCACCCTTCCCCGCTGAAGGATGCACGGGAACCAA
>RSAS01000781.1:1531-2924 GCA_003934145.1 Candidatus Viridilinea halotolerans
ACCCTTCCCCGCTGAAGGATGCACGGGAACCAAGTTCCCGCACGCACCCTTCCCCACTGAAGGATGCACGGGAACCAAGTTCCCGCGCGCACCCTTCCCCCGCTGAAGGATGCGCGGGAACCAAGTTCCCGCACGCACCCTTCCCCCGCTGAAGGATGCACGGGAACCAAGTTCCCGCACGCACCCTTCCCCGCTGAAGGATGCACGGGAACCAAGTTCCCGCACGCACCCTTCCCCCGCTGAAGGATGCACGGGAACCAAGTTCCCGCACGCACCCTTCCCCGCTGAAGGATGCACGGGAACCAAGTTCCCGCACGCACCCCTTTCTCCAAGTTGTGACAACCTTCGATCTGAAACGACATTAAGGGGCTATGACTGTAAGCGACAAGACTCTGCTTGCCCACCCGGTGGCGCAGCAACGGCATACCAGCCTTGTGCGCCTCCAACGTTTTGGGGGCTATGTTGCGATGGCGCTGGCTATCTTTTTGGTGGGCTTGCCGGTCTATTGGACGGTGATTGCGGCCTTTAAGGAGTCGGCGGAGATTTACCGTATTCCGCCGACTTGGGTGCCTCTTGAGCCGACGCTGGAGAATTTTTCGCGGGCATGGCAAGCAGCACCTTTTGGCCGCTACTACATCAATAGTTTCCTTACCACGCTGGGTGGTACGCTGGCCAAGGTGGTGTTGGCGGTGCTTTCGGCTTATGCCCTAGCCTTTTTGCGCTTCCCACGCAAGGATCTGGTCTTTCTGATCCTGCTTGCGGGCCTGATGATTCCGCCCGAAATTACGATTGTGCCCAACTACCTTACCGTGGGGCGCTTGGGCTGGATCAATACCTACGCGGGCATTATTGTGCCCAGTGCCGCCGTCGCCTATGGCACCTTCCTGCTGCGCCAGGCTTTTCTTGCGCTGCCTTTTGAGGTGATTGAGGCCGCCCGCGTAGATGGCGCGAGCCACATGCGCATTCTGCTCAGCATCGTCGTTCCGATGGCGCAGCCTGCGATTGTGACCATGGCACTCTTGGCGTTGGTGGCGCGTTGGAACGATTTCCTCTGGCCGTTGCTCGTCACCCACACCTCCGATATGCGCACACTTCCGATTGGCATCTTTTGGCTGCGCAACAGCGAAGGGGTGATCAATTGGGGCGTCGTGATGGCCGGTTCACTCTTCCTGATCATGCCGGTCTTGCTCGTCTTTCTCTGGCTCCAACGCTATATCGTTGATGGTATCGCCGCTGGCGCCGTGAAGGGATAGCCTAGGGCTGCCGCCCTAGCACCCGTGGTTGGGGCTGTGCCCCACCCCCCCCCGCCGAACGGGGTTTTTCGGGGGCCATGCCCCCGCGCCCCCGCCGGAGGGCTACCGCCCGTATACATTGACGTAGCCCCCACCCCCCG
>RSAS01000514.1 GCA_003934145.1 Candidatus Viridilinea halotolerans
GCCCCCGCGCCCCTGCCGCACGGGGGATTTTGCGGGGGCCGTGCCCCCGCGCCCCCGCCAGACGGGGGATTTTGCGGGGGCTTCGCCCCCGCGCCCCGCGCCGCCAGACGGGCGCAAAAGGTACTCTAGCGCTCTACCGCTTTATCGTTCAGCCGCTCTTCGCCGCGCTGCTGCTGCCACGCCGCTAACTCGCGCGCCGCGTCGCGGCCCCAGTGGATGCCGCGGTCGGCAACGTTGCGCTCGATCACGGCGTAGCTGCCAAAATAGCGCTCGATCACCGATTCAGCCAAGCTAGCATCAAAGGGCTTGCATGAAAAGACATCAATAAACGCCTCGCCCAAACTGGGGTAGGTGTGAATGGCCACATGCGATTCGTAGAGAATCACGACGCCCGAACAGCCCTGCAACTCTGGCGGCCCCTCCTCGACGCCCATCAGCGGCCCGGCCAAGACGCGCATGTCGAGGGTGTGTACTGTATCAATCAGGAACTCCTTCACGCGCTGCTCGTCGTTCAGGGCGGCGCGGTCGGCAATCTCGGCAATGCGTAGCATGAGGTGGGTACCGTAGATGTCACGGGTCATGGGTGGCTCCTTGTTGCTTTTAGTCTGGTAAGAGATACACGGGGATTCGGGGACGCCTTCGCTAAACTGCGGAAGGGTGTGCGAGGGAACTTGGTTCCCTCACGCACCCTCCCGCAGCCCGGCGGGGTTTGGGGCTTAGACAAGGTTTCAGGTGTCAGGTGTCAGGTGTCAGGCCAAGCGCATCAGAAAGAGGTGCGTGAGGCTCAACTGCAACGTGACGATGAACCATGGTTTACCCTCACAATTGGCGAGTGCTGCTCGCCCTAGCTTTCCACCTCAAGGTGGCGTAACACCAACTCGATGTTCATCAATGGAGCAATCTTGCCAATCGTCCAGAGTTGGTCGCCGGCGAGGTGCTGCGCCCAGAGCGAGCGCACCATGGCGGGATCGAAGAGGCTGCGGGTGAGGGTGCGCTGGTCGAAGAGAATACCCTCGGCCCAAGGACGCAACTCGCGGCGCAGGTACTCCTCGTAGTCGGCATAGAGCCGCGGCGCTGAAGGGAAGAGTTTCTGGTAACGCCGGTTGATCCATGCCGCCCCGCGTCGCCGCAAGCCATCGCCCTCGCGCAACCAGCGGTTGCTATGCGGCAGCCGGTCGTCTTTCTCGTAGGGTACCAGGGCCAATTGGGGGCTGCGTCGCGTCAGAATGGCCCGTCGCAACGCCTTCTGGTTGCGGATATGATCGGGCAGGCTGTACATGAATTCAACGAAACTATAGTCAAAATAGGGGCAACGTACTTCTAGCGCCGAGCGTTGGGTGATGATCTGGTTCTGTAAACTGCGCCGGATCAGATTCAGCAAAATAAAGTAGTCGCTGCGGTGTTCAGGCCGGTAGTGGCTCGTGCGCCCCAGTTCGGCGCGCATGGACTCGAAGGCCCGTCCGCGCAGCCGTTCGCGCCCGGCCCCCGCAAGCAACGCCAACGCCTCGCCCTCCTGCATGCCCGGCCATGTCACCTGTTGGCAAAAGGCTTCAAACATGCGCGTCACGAGGCTAGCCTCATCGGGCGGGTAGCGGTAGAAACGATCGCCCGCGTAATCCTCCAGCACCGCAAAGCCGCCCATGGTCGTCCCGCCATCCCAGCCGCTCAGGTTGACATCAATCTCCTTGGCGACTTCGGGCAGCATACTGATGCCATGGGCGTGCATCCAGCTATGCATCCCCTCGGTGAGCGCCAGGTGGAGTTGGTGGTGTTGCAACACCCACTGCCCATCGTGCAGCGGGAACCAGCGATGGGGAACGCCCGCCATGCGCGCCAATTTGGTGGCATAGAGGACATCGCGGCTGCCCGCTGCACCAAAGGTGAACGTGGGAACATGGCTGCGCCCTTGGGTAAAGGCTAGGATGATGCGCCCATCCATCCCGCCACTAAGGAAAATACCGGGGCGCAACGGCGAGCGCAACATCTGGTCAATGGCCTGCTGGAAGCGCCAACTCGCCTCTTCGACCGCCTCGTCAAAGGTGATGCTGGTCAAGCTTCCAATACGATCCCAATCCCAGTAGCGCCGCAGATCCAAGCGATCTTCGGTCGGCTGGTAGCGCAAAATGGTCGCCGGAGGGAGCAACTGGACATCTTCCAGCCATGTCTTTTCGCCGAGCAGTTGCTGGAAGCGCAGAAATTCGGCCAGCGCCGTCTCGTTCACGCGGCGCGCTACTTCGGGTGCAACCAGTACGCCCTTGATTTCGGGCGCAAAGACCAAGCGCCCGGCGACGTGAGCGTAGTAGTGCGGATAGAGCCCGTAGCGATCATTGATCAGCCAAAAGGTGGCCTGTTCTGCATCCCACACTGCACAGGTAAACGCTCCATTGAGTTGGGCGATCCCCTCTGCCCCGGCGTGGCGGAAGGTCGCCAGCGCTAGTTGCGCATCATCAGCGCCAAGCGTCAACAGCCCAGCCTGCTCCAACATGCGGCGCTGATCATGCTGAAAGTAGAACTCGCCCGTCAGCCAGAGCCACACCTGACCATCAGGGCTGTGCGCCGGCTGGGGTTGCTGGTTCAGCCGTCCGAGATGTACCCGCCCCAAAGCCACATTGGGCTGCACCAGGCTATGTTCCACCCGTTGCGGAGCAGTGTGAACCATACGCTGGCCCATTGCCGCAATGATTGTGGCGAGAGTGGGAACCGTGTGATTGGTGAGGTAACCGAAGATGCCGCTCATGGATGCTTCTCGCTGAGATATGTCACCCTTTTTCGTTACGTTTTGGCGGCTACGCCGCCAAAACGCAACGAGAAAAGGTCTGCGTATGATGAGAATTTGTGAGGCTGCGCCCCACACCTGCCGAGCCACGTTTAAGGGCGGACAGAACATTCGCTCGGCAAGTCACGGATAGGTGATTGGG
>RSAS01000504.1 GCA_003934145.1 Candidatus Viridilinea halotolerans
GCGTTTTACTGCATTGGGAAGCCCTTCCCAGAACAGATGAAACCCTTTGAAGGCCGCGCCCCCGCGCCCCCGCCCGACGGAAATGCTCTGCGGGCCTGCGCCGTATGCGCATCAAGCGAAGCCTCCCGGTGAGGGTTTTTCGAGGGAGGCTGTGCCTCCCTCGAAAAACCCTTTTTGTGCCGTGGTGGCGGCGCAGCCGCCACCACGGCACAAAAAAAGAGGAATTGGTGCTTGCCCCAACAGCGGGTTCCAGAGCGAACGCCCTAAGCTTGATGCCTATTGGTACTAAAGGGGATGAGGGGGAGTATAACGCATGTTAGAGATTTTTGGGCAGAGGAATTTGCCTATTTCCACAACAATTGTAGTAGACTGCAAGAAAAACCAGCGCCACGGCATTGCCGTGGCGCTGGTGAGGGGAATAGGGGGCGGCATCGCCGCCCCCCAAAACTCTTTGACAAAGTTTCAGAAAGGGACTTCTCGCTTTACCATCGTAGTGCCGACTTTAGTCGGCATCCCGTCGCATCCCAAGACCTCAGCCGACTAAAGTCGGCACTACCTAGGTGACGCAAACGGTAAAGCTCCTCCGAACCTTGTCTTTGTACGGTAAAGTGGTTACGAACCATCCCTTAACGCGCTACGATCGGCAGGTAGATCCGCTGGGATCCGCTCTCACTCGGGCGAACCATCCTGTGCAAGTTAAGTTGCGTCGTTATGCTTGGCCCACGGGTGAGGGTGAAGGGTGCGCCGACAAGATCAAAGGTGGGGTAGATGCCTTCGCCAGCGACGCGGCGCATGCGCACATAGGTGCCGTTAGCAACGTCCCATGGCGCAACTTGGCCTGAAGTGATCTCATGGGGAAGCGCAAAGGTGACCACCCCATTCTGCGCGGGCTTCCAAGCCGTAAAGCGCCCGCTCATCTCTTCGCCCGCAACTGCGCCCTGGTAGAGCGAGGCTTCCCAAGCCCCAACTTGGCCAAAGGTCGCCCCTTGGTCGGCGAGGATAGCGTGAACCAGCGTGTAGGTCATGGCCTGCGAACTGAGGCTCATGGTGGCCGAATAGGTGCGATTCGCGGCGAGGGTGAAGGGCATGCCTACGAGATCAAAGGTGGGATAGACCCCTTCGCCCGTGGCGCGTACCCGAACGTAGGTATTTTCTGGCTCATTCCAAGGGGTAGTGCCCTCAGTTGCATCGGCAGGCAGGTCAAACTGCACCACGCCCTGATCAACAGCCTTCCAGGCGGTAAAGCGTCCGCTGGTCTCGGCACCGACGGTAGCACCATTGTAGAGCGATGCTTCCCATGTCGTGACGGCCCCAAAGGGCAAGCCCAGATCGGTGAAGTTGATCGTCACCGTGGGCGTCACGACATCCAACAATCTAGCGCTGGCCTGCTCGGTGCTGGTAATGGCACGCCCCAAAGCAACGTGCGAGGCCACATTGCGCCCCTCTTCAAGCGTGAAGGGGCGTCCCACGAGGTCAAAGGTGGGATAGACACCCGTGCCACTGGCGCGTACCCGCACGTAGGCGTTATCGGCCTGCCCCCAAGGTGCGGCGTTACCGGCATTGATCTCGGCAGGCAAGACAAAGGTGACGACGCCATCCTCAGCCGCTTTCCACGCGGTAAAACGTCCACCTGTTTCAGCGCCCGCCGTGGCCCCCGCGTAGAGCGAGGCTTCCCAGGTACCAATCTGGCCAAACGCCGCGCCCAGTTCGGCCATCGTGACCTGCACGACCGTGTCGCGTCGGGCTGCCGAAGCAAGTTGCAGCGTTGCGGTGTAGTTGCCGCTGTTGAGCGTAAAGGGATTGCTCACAAGATCGAAGGTGGGATAGACCCCATCACCTGTGGCGCGCAAGCGTACATAGGTGTTGTTCGCCTCGCCCCATGGCGCAGTGGTGTCCGTCATAATCTCGCTCGGCAAGGCAAAGTTGATCACGCCATTTACCGGAGCCTTCCAAGCCGTAAAGCGCCCGCTCGTCTCTTGGCCCGCAACCGCGCCCTTGTAGAGCGAGGCTTCCCATGAGCTCACCGCGCCAAAGGCGAGGCCAAGATCGGCGAGCGTCACCGCCACATTGGCCGTCGCTGCGTCCACGTTGAGCGTAACCGGGACGGCAGGAACCGTGACTGCACGGCGCAGTTCCACATGGGTTTCCAGGTTGAAGCCCGCTTCGAGCGTGAAGGGGCGGCCAACGAGATCGAAACTCGGGTAGCTATTCTCGCCACTGGAGCGCACGCGCACATAGGTATCATTGGCGACGCCCCACGGGGCGCTATTGCCGGCACTCACCTCGGTAGGCAGAGTAAAGCTCACCAGACCATCCTGCGCAGGCTTCCAGGCGGTAAAACGTCCGCCCGTCTCTTGGCCTGCAACCGCACCCTGGTAGAGCGACGCTTCCCATGGCCCCACAGCACCAAATGCTGCCCCGAGATCGTGCAGGCGCACCCGCACCACCGTATTGACCGGCGCGGCACTGAGCGTAAGATCGACCGCGTAGCGGCCAGGAGCAAGCGTAAAGGGATTACTGACGAGATCGAAGGTAGGGTAGACATCTCCTGTGTCTTGAGCGCGTACGCGCACATAGGTGTTGTCGGCAGCCTCCCACGGGGCTACGCTGCCCTCAGAAATTTCTGCGGGCAACGTAAAGCTCACCATGCCATCCGCAACCGTTTTCCACGCCGAGAAGCGGCCATCGGTCTCTTCGCCAGCGGTCGCGCCCGCATAGAGCGAGGCTTCCCAGGTGGTGACGGCGCCAAATTCCAAGCCCAGGTCGTGCAGACGCACGGTAATGGTCGCCGCCAAGTCGGCATTGTGTTCATCAGCACGCACACGACTCGCCGCAAAACTGGTGAGTAGCAGGCTGAAGACAAGCAGCGGTACGAGCATGAATGTACGCGGATAGCTCAAACGCATCAGTTCTTCTCCTTTGACTTGTCATAGGCATTTCAGTGACTACGACGAACTTTTCAGAGACCATTTGTTCTCACTTTACTGAGCAACAAAGTATATATATACAGATGTATTTTACCACATGATCAAAATGTAAAATGACGATCATACCTGCTGCTTCTTCACGGTGAGGCGCTGGAAGAGCAGCGCACCCAGCGCAAAGATGCTGGCGATCACCGCGATTTTGAGGAGATTATTGCCGAGCGGCACTAAGCCCGCCAAACTGGGGGTGTAGTGGTCGCTGGTGCCCGCATTGCGCCCAAAGCCGTCGGGGGGGCGTTCGCCCGTTGCGGCAGCACCTGCGCCGCGACCCGGGCGGGCGCCCTCAGGATGTTCTTCCGCCGCACCTTCGCCCGCCTCCGTAAGCGCCTGCGGGCCAGGGACGAACCCTTCAGGGCGATCCAGGCCCCGGGGGGCGTTGGCGCGCAGTTCTGCCGCCTTCTCGCTTTGGCCAAAGGCGAGCATGCCGCCCACAATGAGCAGCGCGACACCCAAAATGATCAGGGTACGGGTAAATACTTTCACGACTGAACCTCCTTGGCGGTTGACTGAAGCGGCGTAGCGACCACCGGGGCGCGGCGTGGGCCGCCGAAGAGCCGCCGGGTGGTGTTGTAGATCCAGCGCCAGTGCAGGGCGACATGGAGGCCAATGAGCAGCACGGCGAGATCACTTGCCGTATGGTGAATATTGATCCAGAGACGGTCGCGAACGATGCTCATACCCAAAAAGGGCACGACCGCTTCGGAAATGAGGATGCCGGTGGTGATGATCACCGTGAAGGCGATGAAGAGCAGTGCGTTGAGGGTGTAGTTGGCCCGCGCACTCCAACTCACCTTACCGAAGAAGCGGCGAGTGACTTGTACCAGCCAATTCCAATTGAGCAACAGGTGGGTAACAACCGCCGCAGCCAGCCCCAGGCTCAGCCATTCGTGAATGGTAAGGCCGGTGAGTTGGGGGGCGGTCGCAAGCAGAAAAGCGAGCAAGAGCAGCAGATCGAGGAATAGATGGAGTTTATTGCGTTTCATGGTCTCTTTGGGGCGGCGCAGGTAAACCAGATTCGCCCACACCGCGCTACATAAGGAGTTGATCGGCCTTACGTACCAGCATAGGCGCAAGATCCTCAACGGTGATGAAGATCTTGTGAAGAAATTGTGGAGGTTCAGTGATACACAACATCTCCCCATTCACTTCATACGTTCTCCACAATTGCTTGCTATAGTGAGCGTATAGGCAGTCTGGGGGTGGCGGATACAGCCGGGCCTTCCGGCGGGGATCTGGGCGTAGCCCATACGCATGAACGTAAGCCCCTGGCGGGCCTGCCGCGGCGGGGGTTCGGGGGCTTGGCCCTCGAAAAATTTCCCCTTCTGGCGGGGTTTTAGGGGCCTGCGGCGCCTAAAGTTCATGCGCATGGGGCGTAAGCCCCCACAACAGGTTTTAGGGCGACAGCCCTAACAAACGGCTTTACCGCAAACAAACAAAGGAGAAACACAACCATGAAACGCATCGTAACGATCATCACCGCCATGGTGGCGGGGGCGCTGATGACTATCTTGGCGCTCAATTTCGCGCTGCCGACCCAAGCGCAAACCAGCGCAACCGATTGCCCGCCTGCCAGCCACGGTGACATGGCGGGGCGCGGCGAGGGACGGGGCGGCACCCACTCATTGGTAGCGAAAGTTGCCGAAAAGCTGAGCGTGACCCGTGAGGAGTTGATTGCACAACTGGGCACGGAGGGGACGCTGGCGGGGGCTTTGGAACAGGGCGGGGTGAATGTGCCGTCCTTCGTGGATGACGTAGTGGCCGAGCACACCGCGCGCATCGAGGCGGCAGTGGCGGCAGGGCGGCTGACCCGCGAGCAGGCCGACGAGCGTCTGGCCAGCATGCGCGAGCGCATCGAGACGCAGCTCAACACGCCCTTTGCGGCGCACGAGCCCAACGGCGGCGAGCGCGGCGAGCGCCCTGAGCGCCCCGGTCGCGGCCCGCGCCCGTAGGAATACAAAAGGCGTGATGGGGCGAACCAAGTTCGCCCCATCACGCCTTTTTTTGTAAGGGATAGTTTCGCCTTGCGGCGCTTGGCTTTACCGTTTGGGGGGAGGATGCGGAGGGCGTAGCCCTCCGCATCCTCCCCTTCCCAGTGGGAAGGGGAGGATGCGGGGGCCATGCCCCCGCATCCCCAGCGCGGCAGCGGCAGGGCGAAGAACTAGGATCACACCTTCTCTAGTGCTTGGGCCAAGTCGGCGATGAGGTCTTCGGGATGTTCGACGCCGATGGAGATGCGCACCATCGCCGGGCTGATGCCCATCTCGATGCGCTCTTCGGGATCGACGTCGGCGTGGGTCATGGTGGCGGGATGTTCAACCAATGATTCGGTGCCGCCGAGGCTGACGGCGAGGTGAAAGATGCGTAGGGCGTTGAGCATGCGGAAGGCTTCCGCTTCGCCGCCGTGCAGATCAAAGGCGATCATGCCGCCCGCTGCGCTGCACTGGCGCTGGTAAATGGCGTAATCCGGGTCAGCTTCGGTTAAGTGGCCAAGGTAGTAAAGTTGGGCCACTTTGGGGTGACTGGCAAGGAATTTGGCGACGTGGCCTGCGCTCTTCATCTGCGCCGTCATGCGCAGTTTGAGCGTCTCGAGGCTGCGCAGCAGCAGCCAGCCGGTGTGGGGGCCAGCCATGGTGCCCAGGATGGTACGAAAGACCTTGACGTGATCGAGCAGTTCGCGACGGCCCAGACAGACGCCCGCGATCAGGTCGCTGTGGCCGCCGATGTATTTGGTGGCCGAATAGAGTACGAGGTCGGCCCCGTGGCGTAATGGCTGCTGCCAGAGCGGCCCCAGGAAGGTGTTGTCTACGGCGACCAGCACGCGCCGTTCGCCGCTGAGCCGCTGGGCCAATTGGGCATAGGCGGCAATGTCTACGAGTGCGTTGGTCGGGTTGGCCGGGGTTTCGATCAGAATAAAGGCCAACTTGTCGGCTAAGCCCAAGCGTTGCAGCAGCGTCTCTGCTTCTTCGGGCGACGTACCGGCGCGGAAGCCCACCACGCGCACGCCAAATTCGGGCAAAATATGCTTGAGGAAGAAATCGGTGCCGCCGTAGACCGGCTCGCTGTGCAGCACCACGTCGCCGGGGCGCACAAAGGTGAGCAGCGTCGTGCTGATCGCCGCCATACCGCTGGCAAAGACCGCCGCCGCCTCGGCTTCGTCCCAGAGGGTGAGGCGATCCTCAAGTACTTCGAGGTCGGGGTTATTCAACCGGCTATAGATCAGGCCCATCGGCTCGTTGGGGCCGCGGCGACGCAGACCGTAGGCCAGTTCAAAGAAGGCCTTGCCCTCTTCGGCGGTGCGAAAAACAAACGTGGATGTTTGGAAGATCGGGCACTTGATCGATCCCTCCGAAAGCTCTGGCTGGTAGCCGTAGCTCATCATCAAGCTTTCGGGATGGATCGGGCGTCCTTCGAGGTAGCCTTCCGGCTTGCGATCGGCCATGGATAGTCTCCTTTTTATGTTGCGCGGTGGTGGCTGCGCCGCCGCCGCGCAACAAGGCATGGGGTTGTGAGCCCCATGCGCATAAACATAAGCTGACAAGTGTGGCTCGTAGTAGGGGCTTTAGCCCCGTAGCAGCCCTTGGACGGCGCTAAAGCGCCTACTACGAGTGGGACGGCGCTAAAGCGCCTACTACGAGCGGGCGTGGGGGCATCCCCCAGCCTACTTCATGCGTATGGGGCCTAGCTCCTACGCCTCCGCCGCAGGGGAACTTACAGCGGCGGGTGAACACGATTGCGCCCAAGACGTTTGGCCTCATAGAGTGCGGCGTCGGCCTGTTGGAAGAGATGAATTGCTGCATCTTCTTTGTCCTCGGGTGCGGCGTCACAGGCTACGCCGATGCTGACGCTGACACTCAGGGCGACCTCTTCGGCAATGCGCAAGGGGTTATCGGCGATGTGCAACCGCAGCCGTTCGGCGACGATGAGCGCTTCTGCGAGGCTGGTGTTGGTCAAGACGACCAGAAATTCCTCGCCGCCCCAACGGCCCAACCAGTCGTAGGGGCGAATGGCGGCGGTTAGTTGCTTGGCTAAATGACAGAGCACTTGGTCGCCCACAAGGTGACCGTAGCGATCATTGAACTGCTTGAAGTGGTCAACGTCGAGTACGGCGAGGGCGAGGGGCTGTTGGCTGCGTTGACAGCGGGCGAGTTCGGCGCGCACATGGTTGCTCAGGGCGAGGCGATTGAAGAGGCCGGTGAGCGGATCGTGACTGGCTTGGTAGGCGAAGCCGTCGCGCGCTTCGCGCAGGCTCGTCTCGAGGGCGAGGATACGTGCGCCGATCATGACGCGGGCGTGCAATTCGCCGGGATGAAAAGGTTTGGTGAGATAATCGTCGGCACCCTGATTCAGCCCGGCGATAATATCGTCCTTGCTATCCTGGGCACTGAGCAGAATCGTGTAGATGTAGCGGGCGTTTGCGGCGGCGCGGATGCGCTGAATCAGGCTAATGCCATCCAAGCGTGGCATATACCAATCGGTAATCAGCAGGGCGACATCTTCTTGCTGCAAGATGTGCCATGCCGTTTCGCCGTCATCCGCTTCCAACACCTCATGCCCCGCCGCAGTGAGCATGGTACGGAGGAGGAGACGGGCAATCGCTTCGTCGTCGGCGATCACAATGCGCATGAGGTACCGTTTAGTAGGATTTGGGTGTGACCAAAATGTGTAGGAAGGGTGCGCGAGGGAACCTGGTTCCCTCGCATCCTCTCACCCTCCGGCAAGGCCATTCCCCGCAATTAACTCACGATACCACAGAAAACTATCTTTGGGGTAGCGCTGCTGGGTGGCATAATCTACATGGATCAGGCCGAAACGCTGGTGGTAGCCAAAGGCCCACTCGAAGTTATCGAGCAGCGACCAGTAGAAGAAGCCAGTGAGCGGCACGCCGGCGCTGATGGCGCGGTGGCAAGCGACGAGGTGTTGGCGCATATAGGCGATGCGCCCGTGGTCGTGGACATGGCCGTCGGCACTGAGCGGATCGAGGTAGCTTGCGCCATTCTCGCTGATGATGATGCGTGGCATGGCGTAGTGGCTATGCAGGCGCAGCAGAATTTTGTAGAGCCCTTCCGGGTAAATTTCCCAGCCCATCTCGGTACGCGGTGTTGTCGGGCGCACAACTTGGTAGTTCCAAGGCTGGGAACCAGCGGCTACGACTTCGCGGGTGTAGTAGTTGAAGGCGAAGAAGTCGTTGGGAGCCGCAATCAGCGCCAGATCGCCGGGTTGCACAAAGGCCATATTGTCGGGCAGGTAGCCCGCTGCGCTGTAGTCGGCCACGATATCGGCGGGGTAGCCGTGGCCGGCCACCGCGTCAAGGAACCAGCGGTTGTAGTGGCCATCGAAATGGCGGGCGGCCTCGCGGTCGGCGGGGGTATTGCTGGCGGGCACGGCGGCAGTGAAGTTGAGCGCGATGCCCACTTCGGCCCCGGGTGCTGCCGCCCGAATGGCCTGCATGCCCATGCCATGGGCCAAGAGGGCGTGGTGGCTCGCAGCAAGAGCCGCAGGCCAATCCTGCATGCCGGGAGCGTGTTCGCCCAACTGGTGGCTGAGGAAACTGATACACCACGGCTCATTGATCGTGATCCAGTGGCGCACACGGTCGCCCAAGGCTTCCGCCACCACCCCGGCATATTCAGCGAAGGCTGCGGCGGTGTCGCGCTGGGGCCAGCCGCCAGCATCCTGGAGCGCGACGGGCAGATCCCAGTGGTAGAGGGTCGCGTAGGGCGTGATGTCGTGAGCCAGTAGCGCCTCCACGAGCCGCTTATAGAAATCAAGGCCGGGCTGGTTCACCGCGCCGCGCCCGTGGGGCAGAATGCGCGGCCAAGCGACACTAAAACGATAGGCCTTCAACCCCAGTTTGGCCATCAAGGCTACATCTTCCAAGTAACGATAATAGTGATCGCAGGCCACATCGCCCGTATGTCCGTCGCGCGTCTTGCCGGGCGTATGGCTAAAGCGATCCCAGATGCTGGCACCGCGTCCGTCGGCATGCACCGCGCCCTCGATCTGGTAGGCCGAAGTCGCCGCGCCCCAGATGAAACCGTCGGGAAAGAGGAGATTCGTCATGGCAGGATTCCTTTTGTTTAGGTTGGGGTTACGTCCCCGTCACCTCCGGTGAGGTTTTTTGGGGGGGGGCGGGGGAACCTCGTTCCCCCGCATTTCCCCCTGCCCGGCGGGGTGTGGGGCGCAGCCCTACACCCGCAACCCAAGCGCGGCACGCAGATCATGGGTAGTTTTGAGTGCCAAGGGCACCCCGCTGCTGACCATGGCCTGGGCAATTTCGGGGCCGATGCCGCAGAGGATCACGGTGGCCCCCAAGAGTTCGGCGGCGCGGGTGGCATTGAGCAGCGCCATGAGAACCACTTCGTCCACGGTGACGACTCCGCTGATGTCGAGGATCACGCGGCGGGCGCGGCGCGTGCTGATGGCGGCGAGCATGCGTTCTTGGATCAAGGTTGCCCGTTCGTGATCGATCATGCCAATCAGGGGAATGAGGAGCGTGCGTTGATCGAGGCTGAGAATGGGCATGGCAAGTTCATTGATGGTGGCGAGGAGCGTGGCTTGGCGCTGGTTGGCGGCCTGCATCTCGGCGAGCAGTTGGCTCAGTTGCGCCTGCTGTTGGCGCTGCTGTTCCCAGGCGAGCAGCATTTCCAGGGCGCGCGCCACTTGTTCACCCAAAACGAGATAGAGCGCATGCTCTTGGGGCGTAAACACGGTCTGGCGCACTCGTGCGACATAAATCCATCCGAGCAGCACCTGCTCGCGCTGCAGCGGGATGCCCATTGCAACACGCACAGGATACTTGGCCCCCAGCGGTTGCGGCAGGATTACCCCGGCGTCCTGCTGCGCATCAACCAGCAGGTGGCGTTGGGCAGTCGTTAGGCGCAGCGTAGCGGCCACCTTCGACAGGCGCACGCCACGCGCTGCCCGCGCCACAAGCTCATCTTCCGCGCCAGTGCGCACATAGATCACCACGATCTCGGAATTGAGCAGGCGCGAAGCCTTATCCAACGTCAGATCAAAGAGTTGCTGCTCGTTGGCGATATGCTTGCTGATGGCGGTAATCTCGTAGAGCAGGGCGAGTTCTTGTTCGCGCTCGGCGAGGGTGCGTGAGTCGGTCATGGTTTCGTAGGTAGTTGATCAGGGGAGGGTTGTAGGGAAGGGCGAAGCCCTTCCCTACAACCCCTCATGGGTGGACAGAACATTGACTCAGGTAGCTACGGATTCGTGATGGGGATGCCATAACGCGGCAGTGCCGTTCGTCCCCGCGTCTTCGCGTCTTCGCGTCTTCGCCTCACCCATCCCCACGCCCCAATACACAGACGGCCACCGTCTTGTTATGAAAAGCAGGCGGGCCATCGGCGGCGGCGATTTCGCCGAAGCTGTACATGCCCAAAAAGGGCGTATTGGCTCCAATGACCGCACGAATGCGTTCCAGTTCGGTGTGGCGCTGCTCGCCGAGCAGCGGCGGACGGGTAACACAGTTGATGATGATGGCAACGGCGGGCGGGTTGCCTTCCAAAGCCACCATAGCGCGTTCGGCGGCGTAGGCGGCGGCTTCAATGAGTGAGGCGGGGTCGCCCTGCATGATATAAGCGAACGCATCGCCGGGTAGTGTGCCGACGCAACTCAGGGCGCCTTCGTCGGTGACGGCGAGGGGCAGGCGCACCAGCGGCTCGCTGCCCGCCTGTACAAAACCTAACGGATGAAAGCGCGAGATCTCGCGGAAGTTGGCTTCCGTGATCGTCTCTTCGGGCAGCAATTCACGGTAGATCGCAATCGCGGGGCGTCCGTCGAGTTCGTAGAGCAGATTGCCGGTGCTGCGCGTGACCGCCATGCGCCGACTGGCGGGACGCCAGCCGTGATGCACACCGACGCCGATGGGGGCGCTAGTACTGATCTGCGCCGCGACAAACGCATCGCTCATGATGCGGTCGCCGGCGAAAAGGACGGTATGGCCATAGTTGAGACTATCGCCCGCTGCGCCGCCAAAGAGCGGGCAGAGTGGCCCAAGTACTGCTGCGGCACTCTGGATGGCGGTATCCATCGCCAGCGAGCCGGTGAGTCCATCGGCAAAGACGAGCGCCACATTGTTGCGTTCGCCTTCAGGATCGAGATGGGCCGCTTCAAGCGTCTCGGCCACCGCCTCGGCGCTTGCCGTGGGGGTGGTACTCAGCCCCGGCGCGATGGCCAGCGCCACCTCAAACTCGTCGCCGCCCAAGGCGAGGACGCCCACCCCGACGGGCAAAATGCCGGCGGGGGTGATCAGGCCGCCGGTGCAGCAACCAAGCAACGGCGTGGCCCGTGCTGCGGCGTGGATCGCATCAAGTACCAGAGCATGATCGTAGTGTTCCGTCGTAAAGACCACCAGCAGACGTGCTGGCACCGCCAAATTGTCCAACGCCTCACGTACCGCACTGCCGCCCGCCGTCGCACTATCAACGTGCGTACTTGCACCCACTCCAGCGAGGATGCCCATAATCACCTCACTTTGCTGTCCAGCCTAAGGCAATCTCATAGACCGAGCCGGTCATTGTGCCCGCGCTATCGGTACAGAGGAAGCAGACCAGATCGGCCACTTCGGAGGGCTCAATCAGTCGTTTGACCGCCACCGGATCGAGCATGACTTTGCTAATCACTTCGCTCTCAGGGATGCCACGCGTGCGTGCTTGATCGGCGATCTGTTTTTCGACCAGAGGCGTACGCACGTAGGCGGGGGCGATCAGATTGACGGTGATGCCATCGGCACCGCCTTCGAGTGCGGCGGTGCGGGTGAGGCCCAGCATACCATGTTTGGCCGAGACATAGCCCGCTTTGAAGGGCGAGGCGCGCAGGCTATGGATGGAACCGATGTTGACAACGCGGCCCCAACCCTGCGCCTGCATACTCGGCCACGCATAACGCATCAGCAAAAAGGGCGCAGTGAGCATCACCGCAAGCATATGCTCCCAGCGATCTTCAGGAAAATCGGCGATGGCGTCAATATGCTGATAGCCCGCATTATTGACCAGCACATCCAAACGACCAAAATGGGCCAGCGTGGTATCCACCACACGGCGACACTCACTGCGCTGCGCAAGATCCGCGCCAACAAAGAGCCCGCCAAGGGCATCGGCCACTGTCTGCCCGGCACTGCTGGGCAGATCCACCACTGCCACATGAAAGCCCGCATGCGCCAAGCCTTCAGCCACCGCTTGGCCGATGCCGCTACCGGCACCCGTTACCACCGCGACTCGTTTGGTCATCGTTGACTCCTTGGTTTTTTGTGGGACTTACGTTACACTTCACACTTATTGTAGCCTACTATGCCCACAACTCCAACCTTGCATCAAAACAGCGCTTCGTGTATCATGAATAATATGTCGTAGGTATATGCGGAAGGATGCGCGGGAACCAGGCACCCGCGCGCACCCTCTTCACGCAACTTATTTCAAGGATAAACCCCGTGGAGATTCTCGATCTTGTCCGCCTCAACCTGCTGTCGCCCATGGTTTTGGCCTTTGTCTTGGGCGTCGTGGCTACGCTGGTACGCAGTGACCTCAAGTTCCCCGACGAAATCTACACCGCACTCTCCATCTACCTCCTGCTGGCGATTGGACTCAAAGGCGGCGCGGAACTCTCCGAGACGGCCCTGGCCGACTTTTGGGCCCCCGCGCTGATGACGCTGCTCCTGGGTGTCAGCATCCCTATTGTTGCCTACGTTATTTTGCGGCGCCTCGGGCGGCTTGAGGTGGCCGACGCCGCCGCGCTCGCCGCCCACTACGGCTCCGTCTCTGCCGTCACGTTTGCGGCAGTGCAGACCTTCCTCATTGCGCTCGACATTCCCTTTGAGGGCTTTATGCCCACCCTGGTCGCCATTCTCGAAATCCCGGCCATCATCATCGCCCTCGTCATCGCCCGCGTCGCCCTGGGTCAAGGCGGCAATTGGGGCGAAGTCCTACGCGAATTGCTCGCCGGTAAGAGCATTCTGCTGCTGCTGGGCGGCATGGTGATCGGCTTCCTCTCTGGTCGAGCCGGTCTTGCCCAAGTCGCACCCGTCTTTGTAGACCCTTTCAAAGGCATTCTCACCCTCTTCCTGCTCGAAATGGGCATGGTGGCCGCCCGTCGCTTCCGCGACCTGCGTCGTGTCGGGTTCTTCCTCATCGCCTTTGGCATTCTTATGCCCATCGTCAACGGCACCTTCGGTATTTGGCTCGGTAGCCTCGCTGGTCTCTCGCAAGGCGGTGCCGTCATCCTTGGCACGCTCGCCGCCAGCGCCTCCTACATCGCTGCTCCCGCCGCCGTGCGTATCGCCCTGCCCCAAGCCAACCCGAGCTACTACCTCACCGCGTCGCTTGCCATTACCTTTCCCTTCAATTTGGCGATTGGGATTCCGCTCTATTATGGCCTAGCCGGGTTCTTTTATTAGGTGGGAGAACCAGGTTCTCCCACGCCCAGCTTCTTTTATGAGGAGTAATCTATGCCTACGACCAAACTCAAACTGGTGACCATTATCAGCGAGACGATCCTTGAGGATCGTATTATTCGTGAACTGAAACAGCTCGGCGTGCGCGGCTACACCGTCAGCGGCGAAGTGCGCGGCGAAGGTACGCGTGGTCTGCCTACGGTGGACTTTGGTGGCCAGAATATTCGCATCGAGACGCTCGTCAATCCTGAACTGGCTACACAGATTATGGCCTATATTGCCGAGCATTACTTTGCCGACTATGCCGTCATCGTCTATACTCTTGATGCGGAGGTGATTCGGAGCGAAAAGTATCTCTAACCAATGAAATTTGTTCGTCTCTTTCGTGCGCTGCTCATCCTCTTCATCATCCCTAGCCTCCGTCTCGCTCCGCCCCTTGCTGCGCAAACCAACCCGCCGCCGTTTACCAGCGAACCCAGTTCCGTCACACAGAGCGTGGCGCTTGGCAGCAGTCAAGCGCTCGGTTTGGTGTTGCGCAACGACGGTGTTGCTACGCGTGATCTGCAGCTTTTTCCTGCATTTGTGGATGAGGACAGTGGCGCCCTACTCGCTCCTGCCGATGCCGCCCCATCCTTGGGGCATCACCATCCCCGCGTAGACCCCGCGATCTCCCAGGCGCAAGCCAGCGATCCCAGCGGCCACGCTACCTTCCTGGTGATTCTTGCGGATCAGGCCGATCTACACGCTGCCTACACGATAACAGATTGGGATGCGCGCGGCGCATACGTCTACGAAACCCTGCGCGACCACGCAGCACGCAGTCAAGCGCCCCTGCGCACGCTGCTCGATGCCCGTGGCCTTGACTACACCCCTTTCTGGATCGTCAACGCGCTTGCTGTGCGCGGCAACGCCAGCGATCTCGCCGTCCTCGCCAGCGATGTGCGCGTGGCGCAGTTGCGTGCGGTGCAGGTGGCCGTTTTGGGGGAGTCCTCTGAAAAGCCAAATAGCGCAATAGCGCAAAACTCACCCTATGGGATCGCATCGCCTTTCCCGTTGAGCCTGTCGTATTGTCACCCTGAGCGCAGCGAAGGGTCTCTCTTCGGTCGAAAAGAGATGCTTCGCTGCGCTCAGCATGACAAGCGCTCCGTGAGCAACATCGCATCGCCTTTCCCGTTGAGCCTGTCGTATTGTCACCCTGAGCGCAGCGAAGGGTCTCTCTTCGGTCGAAAAGAGATGCTTCGCTGCGCTCAGCATGACAAGCGCTCCGTGAGCAACA
>RSAS01000188.1:0-7916 GCA_003934145.1 Candidatus Viridilinea halotolerans
CAATCACCTATCCGTGACTTGCCGAGCGAATGTTCTGTCCGCCCTTAAACCCAAGCCCCCAAGCCCCCGCCGCCGAGCGGCTATCTACCAGCGCTCGCCACGCGCCGCCATGATGCGCGCAATCGCGCCATGGTCGCGTTCGACTTCGGCGACGGTGCTGCCAAGCGGGAAGATGGCCCCGGTGGGGCATGCCAACAAACATTTGCCGCATGAAGTACAACTGCTCGCTTCGCCCCACGGGACGTTCAGATCAGTGATCACCCGTGCATCCACGCCGCGCCCGGCGATGTCCCATGTATGAACGCCCTCGACTTCGTCGCAGGCGCGCACGCAGCGCGCGCAGAGAACGCAGCGGTTGTGGTCGATTCCAAAACGGGCATGGCTCGTGTCTACGGCGCAATTCGGGGCCAAGTAGTCGTAGCGCACATGGGTCATGCCCACTTGGAGCGCAAGGTCTTGCAGGTCGCAGTGGCCCGATGCGACACAGACGGCACAGACGTGGTTGCGTTCGGCGAAGAGCAATTCGATAATTGCCCGGCGATACTCGCGCAGGCGGGGCGTGTCGGTCTGCACCTGCATGCCTTCGCTCACCGGAGTGTGGCAAGCGGGCAGCAGCCGGTTTGAACCCAGCACTTCGACGAGACAGAGGCGACACGCCCCCACTTCGGAGAGGCCGTCGAGGTGGCAAAGCGTCGGAATAATGATGCCAGCGTCGCGTGCCGCCTCGAGCACGCTCTCGCCCTCACGGGCGCTGACCAGGGTCTGATTAATGGTTAGGGTTCGGGCTGACATAGCGCCTCATACTCTTCTCGAAAGTAGCGGAGCGTACTAAGTACCGGGTTGGGGGCCGATTGGCCCAGCCCGCACAGGCTCGTTTCGCGCACGAGGTTGCAGAGCTGTGCGAGGTTTTCGAGGTCGGCACGCGTGGCCGCGCCGCTGCGGATGTGGCTGAGCAGGCGGTGGAGTTGCACGGTGCCGACGCGGCAGGGGATGCATTTGCCGCACGATTCATCCATGCAAAATTCGACATAAAAACGAGCCAATTCGACCATGTCGGTCGCAGCGTCCATCACGACCATGCCGCCGGAGCCCATAATCGAGCCGACTTGGGCCAGCGATTCATAGTCAACCGAGGTGTGGAAGAGGCTCGCCGGGATGCAGCCGCCCGACGGCCCGCCCGTCTGGACGGCCTTGATGGGGCTGCCATCGGGTGTGCCGCCGCCCAGGTCTTCGACGATTTCACGCAACGAGATGCCCATGGGCACTTCGATCAGGCCGGTGTTGCGCACTTTGCCGGTGAGCGCAAAGACTTTGGTGCCTTTACTCTGCGCGGTGCCAATGGCCGCATACCAATCGGCGCCGTTGCTGATGATGGGCGCGATGTTGGCGAGGGTCTCGACGTTGTTGATCAGCGTGGGGCAACCCCAAAGGCCGCGTTCCGCCGGGTAGGGCGGGCGCGGACGCGGCTGGCCGCGGCGCCCCTCGATGCTCGCAATCAGCGCCGTCTCTTCGCCACAGACAAACGCGCCTGCACCGACACGAATGTCGATCTTGAAATCAAACGCGGTATCAAAGATCTGGCTGCCCAGGATGCCCAAACGCCGCGCTTGGCCAATCGCCTTCTGCAAGCGACTAATCGCCAACGGATATTCGCCGCGTACATAGAGGTAGCCCTGGCTCGCGCCGACGGCATAGCCCGCGATGCACATCCCTTCCAGCACCAGATGGGGATCGCTCTCGAGGATACTGCGATCCATAAACGCGCCGGGGTCGCCCTCATCGCCGTTACAGACCACAAACTTACGTTCGCCACGACTCTTGGCCACTGTCGCCCACTTGAGTCCCGTTGGGTAGCCACCGCCGCCGCGCCCGCGCAGGCCACTGCGAGAGATCGCCTCAATTACCTCACTGGGGCTCATATCGTGAACCGCTTGGTAGAGCGCCTGGTAGCCACCGGCAGCGATATACTCCTCAATCCGTTCGGGATCGATGTGGCCACCATTGCGCCGCACGATATGCATCTGGCGTACAAAAAAGGGATGGTTGGGATCGCCGCGCTCAATACTACAGGGCGCACCAGCCAACCCCGCCACCAACTCCGCCGCATGATCGGGGCGCACGCGCTCAAAGATCACATGATCCGGCTCGACCACTACCATCGGCCCTTGGCCGCAGAAGCCCATGCAACCCACGGCGACCGCATCAACCTCGGCCTGACGGCCAGCGGCAGCCACCGCCTGTTGAAGTTGTTGGTGCAGCGCAACCCCGCCACTCGCTTGGCAGCCCGACGATGTGCAGCAGTGAATACGTATCGGTTTGCGCCGTGCCTGCTCACGCTCGGCAATGGCGTAGAGTTCGCTAATGTCCATATTTCCCCTTGCGGGGGCGTGGGGGAACTAGGTTCCATGCGCATTAACTTAAGGGGCCTGCGGCCCCTTAAACCCCGCCGGAAGGGGAAATTTTTCGGGGGCCATGCCCCCGAACCCCCGCCGGAAGGCCCACCAGAGGCTTAAGTTAATGCGTATGGGGAACCTGGTTCCCCCACATCCCCCTACTTCAAGAGTTCAGCCACCCGCGCCTGCAATTCGTCGGGAAGCGCATGGCCAAAGACTTGACCATTGAGAACGACAGCGGGCGCAATGCCGCAGGCGCCCAGGCAACGCGCAACAAGCAGCGAGAGCTTGCCATCGGCGCTGGTGTGGCCGGCGCGTAGCCCCGCTTGCTCCTCCAGCGCGGCGAGAATGCTCGCGGCCCCCTTGACGTAACAGGCGGTGCCGAGACAGACGGTGCAGCTATGCTCGCCCGGCGGCGCAAGTGAAAAAAAATGGTAAAATGTAGCGACACCGTAGACCCGGCTCGGCGGTAGGTGGAGTTTGTGCGCAACCGACGTGAGCAGATCGGGGGTCAAGTAGCCATAGATCTCTTGCGCCTTGTGTAGCACCTCGATCAACGCATCGGGACGGTGCTGATGACGCTTCATGGTGGCCTCAAGAATCTTGAGGCGATTATCGCCGCTCGCTGCGGTGGAGGATGGAGCCATAACAGCCTCGTTTCGTCAACCCTGACGCTAGAGTGTCCTCATGGTAGCACCCCCCTTGCCTGCTATCGGAAAGAAAAGCATACCTATCGTTGAGCGATCATTACTTATTCACTGCGAGCCGCTATGGTAAACTTTCCACACACCGATCTATCGTAAGTATGGCGTTGAGGGCTACCACCCTCGGGCCCGCTTTGGGGTTGCGCCCCAAATCCCCTCTCTTCTTCCGCGCCCCCGGAGGGGCTTGGGGGAGGCGCAGCCTCCCCCAAAAAACTCTTTTTCTTCCAATGTGGCGGCTTCGCCGCCACATTGGAAGAAAAAATGAGAAAGGAGTTGCCATGCCCGCAACGCACCATGCCGTGGGCGGCGCACGCATTGGCCCCAATTCACTGATTCAGACGGTAGGTGCGCTGGAGGAGCAGCACGGCACGCAGGAGGCGCACCGCCTGCTTGAGCTAATGGGGCACGGTGAATTAGCAACGCAACTGCCGACGACGATGGTGGATGAACAGGAGTTCATCGGCCTGATCAGTGCCCTGCGAGGTGAGTTGGGGATCGCTGGTGCGGGCAAGGTGCTGGCGCGTGCCGGTGAACGCACCGCCGAGTACCTCTTGGCCAACCGTATTCCCGCGCCTGCCCGCTTCATTTTGCCCCTCATGCCGCGCCGCTTGGCGCTGCCCATCTTCCTTAAGGCCATCGCTGGCCACGCTTGGACCTTCGCTGGCAGCGGGAGGTTCAGTTTCATGGTTGAGCGCCACGGGGCGACCCTGCGCTTGGCCGATTGCCCCGAGGCACGCGGTATCAGCGCCGACGTGCCAGTTTGCAGCTTCTACACTGCATGTTTCCAGGCCCTGCTGCGCCCGCTCATTGACCGTAAGCTCACGGTGCGTGAACGCTCCTGTGCGGCCCAGGGCGTTGAGGGGTGTAGTTTTGATGTCACGTTAGGAAAGTAGGCAGTAGGCAGCAGGCAGCAGGAATGCAAAAAAACCGTGGTGTCTTCGCCCCTCTCCCACAACGTGGGAGAGAGGTAGGGGGTGAGGGCCATCTAAAGCCGCCCACCATCCCCTCTACTTTCTACGTCCTGCCTTCCACTCTTGTAGTTCATACTCTGACGCAGGGGCGTTAAGCCCATCACACAGACAGGGAGAGAGTGCTATGCGGATCATGATGATCCAGCCAAATTACCACGCGGGTGGCGCCGAGATTGCCGGTAACTGGCCGCCCAGTTGGGTGCCCTACCTCGGTGGTGCGCTCAAGACGGCCGGTTTTACCAATCTGCGTTTTATTGACGCGATGACTTTTCACATCCCCGATGATAAGTTGCGCGAGATCATCCGCATCAATCAGCCTGATGTGATTTTGGCTACGGCCATTACCCCCATGATCCTCAAGGCGCAGGAGACGCTGAAGATCGCCCGCGAAGAGCGCCCTAACGCCAAGATTATCTTGGGCGGTATTCACCCGACCTTTATGTACACCCAGGTCTTCAGCGAAGCGCCCTGGATTGACTACATTGTGCGCGGTGAGGGCGAAGAGATTATCGTTGATCTGCTGCGCCACGTTGAGGCTGGTTCCGATCTCAAGGAGCGCGCCAATATCAAGGGTATCGCCTACCTCGAAGATGGCAAGGTCATTGCTACTCCGGCGAGCGATCCGATTGCCGATCTCGATACGCTGACGCCCGATTGGAGCCTTTTGGAGTGGGATAAGTACATCTACGTGCCGATGAATGTGCGCGTGGCTGTCCCCAACTTCGCCCGTGGCTGCCCCTTCACCTGCCGCTTCTGCTCGCAGTGGAAGTTCTGGCGGCGCTACCGCGCCCGCAGTCCGCTCAAGTTTGTGGATGAGGTCGAGGCGCTGGTGCGGGATTATAACGTCGGCTTCTTCATTCTTGCCGACGAAGAGCCAACCCTCAACCGCAAGAAGTTCACCGCCCTCTGCGAAGAGCTTGCCCGCCGCAAGCTGCCCGTCCTCTGGGGCATCAATACCCGCGTGACCGACATCATGCGCGATAAGGAACTGCTGCCGCTCTGGCGGCGCGCCGGCCTAATGCACATCTCGCTCGGGACTGAGGCCGCCGCCCAGATGAACCTCGAGGTCTTCCGCAAGCAGACCACCATCGAGCAGAATAAGACCGCGATCAAGCTCATCCAGGATGCCGGTATGGTCGCTGAGTGCCAGTTCATTATGGGCATGGAGAACGAAACCCCGGAGACCATCGAGGAGACCTATCGCATGGCCCTCGACTGGAAGGTGGACATGGCCAACTGGAACATGTACACCCCCTGGCCCTTCGCGGAACTCTTTGAAGACCTGGGCGACCGCGTCGAGGTGCGTGACTACTCGAAGTACAACTTCGTCACCCCGATTATGAAGCCCGACCTGATGGAACGCGAGCAGGTACTCAAGGGCGTGCTGCGCAACTACGCCCGCTTCTATATGCGCAAAGCCTTCCTCGAGTACCCCTTCATCAAGGATCGCGCCAAGCGCAAGTACATGATGGGTTGTCTGCGCGCCTTCGCCAAGACCACCTTCGAGAAGCGCTTCTATGACATCGGGCGCGTCCACATGAGCGGCGAGGTTGACTTGGGCTTCGACGAGAACCGCGTCTTCACCCGCGACGAACTGACCAAGATGAAGGCCGAGCGCCCCGAGTTGGTCGCCGACACGACCTTCGGCGGTGCGATTCCCAAGCAATTCGACCCCGAGTTGGTCAAGCACCAAGCCGAGAACGACCTCAACATCCCGCTGCGCGACGAGAACAAGCAGGTGGGTTGCTAGAATTCTCTCTGTTGCGAGTTGGCGGCTACGCCGCCAACTCGCAACAGTGTTCGCTCAAAAAGGGTATGCGCGGGAACAATGGTTCCCGCGCATACCCTTTTTGTAGGGCCAATATGGTATACTCGTTTCGCTACCTCCGCGAGACGAGAGGGTTCGCCGACGATGTTCCTCTTGCGTCCGCTGGCTCGTCTTTGGCTCGGCGGCCTTGCCGCGACTGCTTTGGCGTTTACGCTCCTCTTGGCTGTGCGCGCCTTAGCCCCGTTTGCGCCGTGGCACGCCTCTCCCGCCCTCTTCGCCAGCGATCCGCTACCACATACGATCGACCGCCCCCCGCGTTCGACGCTCACGCTCACCTTTACGCAGCCGATGAATCCGGCGAGCGTTAGGGCTGCGTTGCGCCTCGATCCGCCCACCCCTGGCCATTTCGTCTGGTCGGCTGACGCTACTACGCTCACGTTTCGTCCTACGCTCACCTTTACGCCCGCGAGTACCTACACGCTGCGCCTTGACACCCAGGCCCAGAGTCGTTGGTGGCAGCCGCTGGCGCAACCCTTCACGCTGACCTTCACCACCGCTGCGCAACCCGCGCTCATCGCTGCATTGCCTGCGGGCACGGCAGTGCCCGCCACCAGCCCCCTTGCCCTCGTCTTTAGCCAGCCGATGGTGCCCGCCGCCAGCCTCGGTCAGCCGGTTACGTTGCCCGAACTGGGCAGCCATCCGCCGCTCGATCTGCAGGGCCAGTGGCTCGATCAGCAGACGCTCCTGCTCACCAGCGCCACGCCCCTCGCCCCCGCGACGCGCTACACCTTCAACCTCGCCGCGCAACTCAGCGACCAGCGCGGTGTTACGTTGGGCAGCAATTTGCGCTGGAGCTTTAGCACCGCTTGGCCGGAACTCTACGCCTTCGCCCCGCCCGACCAAGCGCGCGGAGTGAGTCCGCGTGAGCCTCTGCGCCTCCACTTTGCTGCACCGCTCGATGAGGCGCTGCTGCGCCAAACCATCCAGTTTACGCCCACGATCACAGGGACATGGCAGAGCGCAACAGACACAAACGGCTACCACGTCACCTTTACGCCCGAAGCGGGCTGGGCTTATGGTGTTACCTACGAGATTGCGCTGGTTGCCCCGGCCAACGACGCACACACGCCGCCCCTTGCAGCTTGGCGCTTCAGTGTTGCGCCGCAGCCGCGCCTCGTCGCTCTCTTTCCCGGCCAGGGCCAACTGCTCGCACCCGGCGATCCGATTCGCCTGATCTTTAGCACCCCGATGGACGAAGCTAGTCTGCGCACTGGTTTGCGTTTCGATCCGCCGGTACCAAACTTTGACCTGAGCCTCAACGAGAGCGAAGTGCGCCTACTGGCCCCTCTCCAGGCATCCACCCTCTACACGCTCACGCTCGCCGCCACGACGCGGGATCGTGCGGGCGAGCCGCTCGGCAGCGAAGCGCTCGTGCGGCTACGCACCGCCGCTGCCCGCCCGGCTCTGCATGCGCCCAACGCCTTCGCCAACATCCGCCAACTCAGCCCCGTCGCACCAAGCAGCCTCACCCTTGAAGTTACCAACCTCGCGGCGCTCGACCTGAGCATCTATCCGCTCGACGAGGCCACCCTGCTGCGTCTGCTTGCGCTGCGCCGCGACGAATGGCCCGCTTTCAACCCCACGCGCTACGGCCAAAGCCTCGCCCGCCAGTGGCGCGTCATTCCTGGTAGCAGCCTCAACGCCAGCGAACGCCTCAGCGTGCCGCTCAGCCTCAGCGCCAGCGCAGCCCTGCCCGCCGGTGCCTACTTCTTGCGCATCACCAGCCCCGAAGGGCCACGTAGCGATCTGCTGCTGCTCGTTTCCGACCTGCGCCTCACCCTCCAGCATCACGCCGATCACGCCCTCGTCTGGGCCACCGACAGTAGCGGCCAACCACGCGCCAACCTGCCCGTGGCGCTCTACCAGGGCGCGACGCTACTCGGTAGCGGCCAGACTGATGCTGAGGGGTTGTGGCGGTTTCCAGCGGAGGAGGGCGGAGGAGCGGAGAGCGGCAGAACAGAAGAGCAGGGAACAGAAGAACAGGGAACAGAAGAACAGGGAACAGAAGAACAGGGAACAG